>JAFEBC010000639.1 GCA_018266095.1 Deltaproteobacteria bacterium | reverse complement strand
GGCCTCGTGGCCAGCGTGTTCTCGAACGGATACCTGGCGCCGGTGGTGGTCGAGGTGCGCGGCGACGATCTGCAGGAGCTGGATCGGGCCTCGCACGCGGTGGCCGAGGTGGCGCGCACGGTGCCGGGCGTGCGCGACGTGTACCCCACGCTGCAGCTCGACTATCCAGAGGTGCGCGTCGACACGGCCCGGCAGAGCGCGGCGGCGGTGGGCGTGAGCGCGCGGCAGGCGGCGCAGGCCACGCTCGAGGCCACGCTGGGCAACATCAACACGCCCAGCGTCTGGGTCGACTCCTCGAACGGCCAGACCTACTACGTGGTCACCAGCGTCGACGGCGCGCAGGTGTCGGATCCGGCGTCGCTGAGCGAGCTCCCCGTGCGCGCCACCGAGCACGGCTCCGTGCTGCTCGGCACCTACGGCAAGGTCACGCGCGCGGTGGGCGCCATCGCCATCGAGCGCAATCAGCTCCAGCGCGCCGCGCACGTCTTCATGCAGACCGAGGGCCGCGACGTGGGCACCACCGCCGCCGAGCTCGAGGACAAGCTGCGCAGCGACCCGCGCACGGCGGGCCTGAAGTTCGATCTGGTGGGCCAGGTCCAGCTCATGCGCACCACCTTCTCCGGCCTGGGCGTCGCCATCGCGCTGGCCGTCATGCTCGTGTTCATGATCATGACCTCGCAGTTCCGCTCGCTGCGGCTGCCCTTCATCATGCTCTTCACCATCCCGTGCACGCTCATCGGCATCGTGATCGCGCTGCTCGCGGCCGGCCAGGGCTTCTCGGTGACGGCGCTGATGGGGATCCTCATGGTCGTGGGCATCGCGGTCTCCAACGGCATCCTGCTCGTCGATCACGCAGCGATGCGGCTCGAAGAGGGTTGGGGTGCCTTGGAGGCCGTGCTCGACGCAGGCCGCACGCGCTTCGTGCCCATCGTGATGACGAGCCTCGCCACCGTGGTGGGGCTCTTGCCGACGGCGCTGGCGCTGGAGAAGGGCACCGAATCGAACCGGCCGCTGGCGCTCGCGGTGGTGGGCGGACTGACCTCGTCGACGCTCCTGTCGCTGTATCTGGTCCCCGCCATGTTCATCGTGCTCGCGGGCAGGGCGCGGCCGCGCTCGAACCCAAGGCCCGAGGGCTCAGGCCACCATCCCGCTGACGCGCCTACGTCGCTGGCGCCGACTTCAGCTTGACCCAGAAGCGGCTGCCGCCCTGCCCGCTCTCGACGCCGACCTCGCCGCCCTGCGCCTGCACCAGGTGCTTGACGATGGCGAGGCCCAGGCCCGTGCCGCCCGCCTCGCGCGCGCGCCCGCCGTCGACGCGGTAGAAGCGCTCGAAGATGCGCTGCAGGTGCCGCGCTTCGATGCCCTGGCCGTGGTCGATGACAGAGATGAGCACGTGCGCGCCCGCGTTGTCGGCGAGCAGCGTCACGCGGCCGCCCTCGGGGCTGAACTTGATGGCGTTGTCGATGAGGTTGACGAGGATCTGCTCCAGCGCGCGCCGATCGGCCAGCACGCGCAGGCCATTGGGCGCGTCGGCCGCGAGCTGCACCCCGCGCGGCGTCGCGCGTGAACGCACCAGCTCCACCACCACGTCGAAGAGCGAGGTGAGCTCCACCGCGCCCAGCTCCACGCGCCACTCGCCCGACTCGAGCTTGGACAGATCGAGCAGGTCCTGCGTGAGCCGCGTGAGGCGCGACGAGTGCCGCTGCACCATCTCGACGAAGCCGCGCGCGGGCCCGTTCAGCTCGATCGCCTCCGACAAGAGCGTCTCCACCGCGCCCGAGATCGCCGCCACCGGCGTGCGCAGCTCGTGGCTCGCGTTGGCCACGAAGTCGCGCCGCGACTGCTCGATGCGCTTCTGCTCGGTGAGGTCGCGCAGCACCACCAGCGCGCGCCCGCCCGGCAACGGCGCGAGCGAGGCCATGACGACCTTCTGCAGCGCCGGCAGGTTCACCTCGCGCTTCACGCAGCTCCCCTGCAGCGACCGCTCCGCCGCCTCCTGCAGCTCGCTCGACCGCGTGCCCTCGAGCAGCGTGCGGCCCACGCTGCGCCCGCCCAGGAGCTGATCGAGCACGTTGTTGGCGCGCACGAGCTTGCCCTTGGCCTCCAGCACGCCCGACGGATCGGGCAGCGCGTCGAGGAAGCCCTGGAGCTGCGCCAGCTCGTCCGGCTTGGGCTCGGTCGCGGGCGTCGGCTTGAGGAAGCGCGCGAGGTCGTCCAGCTCCTGCGGCAGCGGCGCGGGCGCGGACGGGCCCAGCTCGGCGCGCAGCGCCTTCACCTGCTCCAGGAGCGACGCGCGGCGGGAGAACAGCGCCATCTACTTCTCCGCCGGATCGATCATGCGATACCCGACGCCGCGCACCGTCTCGATGAGGTCGCGCCCGTCGTCGAGCTTCTCGCGCAGCCGCTTCACGTGCGTGTCCACCGTGCGCGTCTGCACCTCGGCCGACATCTCCCACACGTCCTGCAAGAGCGTCTCGCGCGTCTGCACGCGGCCCAGCCGCGACATGAACGTGCCCAAGAGCTTGAACTCCAGCGCCGTCAGGTCGATCTCCTTGCCGTTCACGTACGCGCGGTGCGCCTGCGGGTCGATCTTGATGGGCCCCACCGTCTCGCGCGGCCGCTCGTCCTCCTCGGGCGTCCCGCGCCGCAGCACAGCCTTCACGCGCAGCACCAATTCGCGCACGCTGAACGGCTTGGTGACGAAGTCGTCCGCGCCCAGCTCGAAGCCGACCACGCGGTCGACCTCCTCGCCGCGCGCCGTGAGCATGATCACCGGCACCGCCTTGGTGCGCGCGTTGCTCTTGAGCTGCTTGCAGACCTCGTTGCCCGAGATGTCGGGCAGCATGAGGTCCAGGATCACCAGGTCCGGAATCTTCGCCTTCACGCGCGCGAGGGCCTGCTCGCCGTCGTACGCGGTGGAGGTCTCGAAGCCCGCCTGCCGCAGGTTGAAGTCGAGCACCTGCACCAGGTCACGTTCGTCGTCGACGATGAGGATGTGCGCCATCGGGTCCACGGGTAGCCCCGCAGTGTGACGGCCCGGTGACGGAAGGGCAACTTGGGGGGGACATCGCACCGCCGTGGGCACCCCGAGGCCACCCTCCGGACGCCCGAATCAGGCCCGGGCTTCGCGCTCTTTCTTCTGCCCCGCGACCGCCAACTGCCCGCACGCCGCCGAGATGTCACGTCCGCGGTTGCGGCGGATCATGGCTGTGAATCCCTTGCCCTCGAGGTAGCGCCGGAACCAGTTCACGCGCTCCATCCCGGGGTCGCCGAAGCCCAGGCCCGGGTTCTCGTTGTACGGGATCAGGTTCACCTTCGACGGCAGGCCCTGCAGGAGCTGACACAGGCGCTCCGCGTCGGCCTCGCTGTCGTTCACGTCACGCAGCATCACGTACTCGAAGGTGATGCGCCGGCCGTACTTCATGGGGAACGCGCGGCACGCCTCGAGGAGCGCCGAGATGTCCCACTTCTTGTCCACCGGCATCAGCTTCTCGCGCTGCTCGTCGGTGGTGGCGTTGAGGCTGACGGCGAGCTTCACCTGCGTCTCCTCGCCGAGCTTCAGGATGTTGGGCACGAGGCCCGACGTCGACACGGTGACGTGACGGTGGCTGAAGTTCGCGCCCTGCTCGTGCAGCAAGAGCTCGAGCGACTTCTTCACGTTTGCATAATTATGCAGAGGCTCGCCCATGCCCATGTAGACGAGGTTCGTCAGCGGACGCTGCTCGTTCATGCCCGCGATGCCCAAGGAGCGCAGGTCCTCGTTCACGCGATAGACCTGATCGGTGATCTCGCCCGGCGTGAGGTTGCGCACGAGGCCCATCGTCGCCGTCATGCAGAAGCGGCAGCCCATGGCGCACCCGACCTGCGTGGACACACAGAGCGTGCGGCGCACGCGCGTCTTGGTGGGCGCCCAGCCGTCGCCGAAGTGGCCGCCCTTGTCGCCTGGACCCGCGGCCCCTCCGCTCTGCGCAACGCCGTTCGCTGCATCCTCGGCCTCGTCGTCGTCGAGATCGTCCGCGGTCTCGAAGGGCGCCTCGCCCGGGTTGTCGGGCATGTACACCGACTCGATGAAGCGGCCGTCGAAGGTCTTGAAGCGATACTTGCGCGTGCCGTCCGACGACTGCTGCACGAGGTCGAGCGTGAGCGTGTCGAGCTGCGCCTTCTCGTTCAGGAGCTGCCGGAAGCCCTTGGAGAGGTCCGTCATCGCGTCGAACGAACCGACGCCCTTGTGGTGGATCCAGCGGAAGAGCTGCTTGGCGCGAAAGCCGCGCTCACCCAGGCGCGCGACCACGTCGGTCAGCTCCTCGAGCGACAGCGAGCGGACGTCGATCTTTTCTTGGGTCACGACCGGCAACATTCTTCAGCTCTCCAATCGGGCGGGGTTGTAGAGCAGGCGGCCAGGTAGCGCAACCATCCGCCCTGCAAGAGCAAACACCTCAACGCGGAGGCGCGGAGACGCGGAGGTTGTTGTGCTCCCTCCAGCGCGATCGCCCAGCCCGTCGGATCACAGACCGTCACTCGCCTCCAGCGAGCGCAGCGTTGCGATGCACGGCCCCACCCAAACCCTCCGCGTCTCCGCGCCTCCGCGTTGAAGGTCTTTGCCTTTGCCTTACTCTTCCTTCTACGCCTTCGTCTCCACCGCCTTCTGCTCCGGCGGCTTCGATTCGGGCGCCGCCTTCGGCTGCGGCGGCCTGCTCTCGGGGCGCTCCAGGTGCGGCTTCTTCTTCGCGATCTCCACTTTGAGCACGCGACGCTCGTCCCCGGCCTTCACCGTGAACGTCAAGCCGCCCCACATGACGAGCGATCCTGGCGGCGGCACGCGGCCGGCCGTGGACGTCAGGAAGCCGCCCAGCGACTCGTAGTCGCGGTCGTCGGGGAAGTCGACCTCCAGCGACGCCTCCAGCTCGCGCATCGTCACCTGGCCGTCGGCCAGCACCACGCCGTCCGAGAGCTGCTTGATGCCGCGCTCCTCGATGTCGCTCTCGTCGTGGATGTCGCCGACGATCTCCTCGACCACGTCCTCCATGGTGACGATGCCGCTGGTGCCGCCGAACTCGTCCACCACGATCGCGAGGTGCGTCTTGCGCTTCTGCATCTCCTGCAGGAGCCGCGAGACCTTCATCACCTCGGGCACGAAGAACGCGGGCCGCACGTACTTGGCCAGCACGAACGGCTGCGGCAGCCCGCCCTTGAGGTCGGCGAGCATCAGCTTGGTGTAGAGCACGCCCGTGATCTCATCGAGGCTGTCCCTGAACACGGGGATGCGCGAGAGCTCGCTCTCCGCCGCGAGCTTGATCACCTCGTCACCCGTCGAGCTGAGATCGATCGCCACCACGCGCGTGCGCGGCAGCATGATCTCCTTCACCAGCGTCTCGGTGAAGTCGAGCGCGCGCGTGAGCAGCTCCTGCTTCACCTCGTCGAGCGAGCCCTTCCGGCCGCCCTCTTCAATCAGGTACTGCAGCTCGTGGCTGGTCAGCGGATCGATGTGCTCGGCGGGGTTGGTGCCGAGGAGCTTGCCGAAGACGCGCGGGAAGGCCGCGAGCGGCGTGGTGATGGGATAGAGGAGCAGATAGAGCAGCGCCACCGCGGGCATCAGCGTCAGCGCCGTGTTGGTGGAGAACTTCTTCGCGAACGTCTTCGGCACCACCTCGGCGAAGAGCAGCACCACGAGGGTCGTCACGCCCGTCGCCAGCGCCGCGCCGTGATCGATGCCCAGCT
>JAFEBC010000638.1 GCA_018266095.1 Deltaproteobacteria bacterium | reverse complement strand
CGACTCCGAGCACGACGGCTTCGCCGAGGCCGCGCCCGTGGGCAGCTTTCCCCAAGGAGATTCGCCCTTTGGCCTCTCCGACCTGGCCGGCAACGTCTGGGAGTGGATCGACAGCGACGGCGGCGAGCCCACCCGCAGGGAGCTGCGCGGCGCCGCCTGGTCCGAGATCGCCTTCCACGCGCGGGCCTCGCGCCGGTTCGCCTCACCCGCCGGCCGCGAGCCCATGAACGGCGTGCGCTGCGCAATGTCTGCAGCCCACTGATTCACATTGCAAACAGTTGAATCTCAATCTGAGACGCCGCGCCCACCTGCGCGCACCCGCGACCCCGGCTCCCCTCTGAGGCGCCCCCTGCGCGGGCTGGATCCGAAGTTGCTTAGGGACAGGGAGTCGCCCGCAGCCGGGCAATGTCCGGGGCTTCTCGCCCGCAACGAACGAGGGTGTTCTCATGCGCTTCAACGTGAAGGTTCTCGCGATCGGTCTCGGTGTCCTGATGTCGGCGGCCTGCCAGCTCCCCCAGAAGGAGAAGGCCACGGACCTCAAGTCGGTCAAGGTCCCCGCCGGGTTCACGTTCCAGACCAGCCACTCGGTCGAGCTGAAGGTGGCCTCGGCCTCCACGAGCGCGCTGACCATCCAGCGCCCCGACGGCAAGGTCGTCTACCAGGGCCACGTGACCGCGGGCCAGCAGTCGACGCTGCGCCTCCCGGTGCCGACCAAGGATGAGAAGCTCATCGCCATCCACACCGGCGCGGACGGCAAGCAGACCCGCTCCGAGATCGCCATCAACGGCGACAAGGCCATGTACCAGTTCTAGCTGGAAATTCAGCAGCTTGAAGTCCACGCGGGGCCGCCTGAGCTGATGCTCGGGAGGCCCCGTTGGCGTTTCCGAGGCGCGTGGCTCGGTTGCGGTCTAATCGAGCGGTGGGGCCGGCTGCGCGCCCTGGACGAGTCGATCGAGCAGCGAGGCCAGGCGCCTCCGGTCGGCTTCGGGCAGCACGGACGCGAGCGCGTCGACGTCGGCGTTCACGGCCGCCTCGATGGCCTTCGACAGCTTACGGCCACGCGGGGTGACACGGATGTTCGCTCCGCGCCCATCGCTCGGTGACGGCACCCGCTCGACCAGCCCGCGGGCCTCCGCGCGATCGACGAGGCCGCTCAGGCTCGACTTGGTGAGCTCGAGATAGCGGGCCAGCTCCAACATGCCGGGCTCGCAGTCGCGCAGGATGCCGAGCAGGCGCACCTGGATGAGCGACAGGTCGTGCGCGGCGGCGATGTGCGTGAGCCGCGCCTGCAAGAGGAACGAGAGCTGGAACAGACCGTCGACGAGGTTCAGGGCGGGGGCGGGCATGAGGTCTTCCGGGCGCGGTCGAGTTGCATTGGTTCGTGGCACGAACTAAACTGGTTCGTATCACGAACTACATCGGTTCGCGGGACGAACCAAATCGTTCGTAGCACGAACCAAGGAGCTGCACATGCGCGCCGCCGTCGTCCGCGACTTCGAGCGAGGGCCCCAGTACGACACCATTGAACTGCCGCAGGCTGAGGGCGTGCCCGTCGACGTGCTGGCGGCTGCGCTGTCACCGCGCGTGCGCTCGGGGGCCTCGGGCCGGCACTACACCAGCGAGGGCGTGCTGCCGCTCGTGCCCGGCCTGGACGGCGTGGGCCGGCTCGCGGACGGCCGGCGTGTCTACTTCCTCGGCGCGCACGACACGGCGGGCACGATGGCCGAGCGGGCGCTGGCGCATCCGCGGCTGATGGCTCCGCTGCCGGACTCGGTGAGCGCGTCCACCATCGCCGCCGGGATGCTGCCTGCGCTCTCGTCGTGGGTGGCGCTGACCCGGCGCACGCCGCTGCAGCGGGGCCAGAGCGTGCTGGTGCTGGGCGCGACAGGGACGTCAGGGCAACTCGCCGTGCAGATCGCGAGGCACCTGGGCGCCGGGACCGTGATCGCCGCCGGCCGCGATGCCGGTGCGCTCGAACACACGCGCAGCCTCGGAGCCGATCGCGTGGTGCAACTGACCGGCAACCCCGCCGACGCAGCGGCCCTGGCGCAGGCCGCGAGCGAGGTCGACATCGTGCTCGACTACCTCTGGGGCACCGTGACCTCCGCCGCGATGCCCGCGATCTGCCGCCACCGCGAGGACGAATCGCGCGCGCTGCGCTGGGTGCTGATCGGCTCGGTCGCGGGAGACGAGATCGCGCTCTCGTCGGTGCTCCTGCGCAAGCGAAACCTGTTCATCCTCGGGAGCGGGCAGGGCGCCTCCACCGTGGCCGAGATGTTCGGCTGCGCCGGGGACATCATGGAGGCGTTCGCGGCAGGCAAGCTGCAAGTGAACGCGCGCGAGGTGCCGCTGTCCGAGGTGGCGCAGTGGTGGAACGCGCGCACCGAATCGGGCCAGCGGATCGTGTTCGTGCCCTAGATCCGCTCGACCTTCCCCCGCCGCAGCGCCCGCTCCAGCCACACCGCCGAGAGCTTCTCCTGCAGGCTGTTCCCCTTGAGCCGCGAGCGCAGGTTCTCCCAGTCCAGGCTGTCCATCTCCTGGTCCTGATCGAAGCAGGTGAAGACGATCTTCTCCTTGCCCGTCTTCGGGTCGCGGTGCTTCTGCAGGCACTGCGCGCAGATCTCCTTCATCATGCACTGCATCGGCGAGTTGATGGACGCGATGCCCACGTGGTCGTCGGGCAGGAGCCCCTTGAGCGGCCCGTGCCGCGCAGCCGTGACCGCGGCCATCATGCGGTCCGAGCCGATGGCGATGATGCGCCGCGCGTTGGTGAACGGCACGGGCACGTCGCCCAACTCGCCCTTCGCGTACGCGAGCATGGACTCGACGATGTTGCCGCTGAAGCTCTTGTCCTGCGCGCGCCGCGGCTCTGGGGGCGTGGTGCCCTTGTCGACGGACCAGACCACCACGTCGGTGGCCTCTTCGATCTCGTCGCGCTTGTAGATGTCCTCGGCGCGGCGATAGCCGGCGAAGTAGATGACGCGGCAGCCGTTGTCGCGCAGCGCCTTGGAGATGGAGAAGAGCACCGCGTTGCCGAGGCCGCCGCCACAGAGGATGACGTCCTCGCCCTTGGGGATCGTGCTCGGCGCGCCGGTCGGGCCCATGACCACGACGGACTCGCCCGGCTTGAGGGCCGCGATGAGGTTCGAGCTGCCGCCCATCTCCAGCACGATCATGCCGAGCAGGCCCTGCTCGCGGTCGACCCACGCGCCCGTGAGCGCGAGGCCCTCCATGAGCAGGAGCGTGTCCTCGACCTTGGCGCACGTGCTCTCGAAGTTCTGCAGCCGGTAGAACTGTCCGGGCAGGAACTGCCGCGCCGCCGCCTTCGCGCGCACGACGACTTCGACAATCGTGGGCGTGAGGCGATTCACCTGGTGCACGACCGCCAAGAGCTCGTCATCGAGGCGCGTGACCAGCTTCTTCCAGCGCTCCTCGCGCTGACCCTGAGCGGAGTCGAACGCGAGCTTGCCCTGCGGCAGCGACGTCGCGAGCAATTGCGCGTCGACCTCGGCGAGCTTGCCCTCGAAGAGCTGCGCGATGTGCGGATAGCCGTCCTTGGCCGACGCCATCGCCTTCACCACCGAGCCCGCGTACGTGGGGTGGTTGTCGCCGAAGAACGACACGAGGTGCCCGGCCTTCTGGTAGCTCGTGAAGAACCCGTGCCGCCCCGAGAGGTCCTCGGTGATGTCCGCGGGCACGAGCGTGAGCTTGCCGTCCTGCTTCTCGGCGCGGAACGGGCGGAACGACCCGTGATCGGGCTCCATCTCGAACGTCCCCGGAACCTCGCGCTCGAGCGTCACGTTCGGGCTCGTGCCGGCCGCCACGCACACCGTGCGCGCGGGCAGCTCGACCATCTCGCCCTTGTCGACCCACTTGCCGCCCTCGTTCACGAGCTTCTGGAACTTGAGCGCCTTCACCGCGCCGTATTCGTCGGGCACGGCCTCCTTGGGCGACAGGCCCTCGGCGAAGGCGATGCCCTCCTCGAGCGCCTTCATCACCTCTTCGTGGTTCAGGCGATACGCGGGCGAATCCACGAGCCCCTTGCGGTACGCGAGCGTCACGCCGCCCCACGCGTTCACCAGCCTGGCGAAATCGGGCGCCTCATGCGCCGCCGCCGCGCGCTGCCGCTCGGCCCGCACCGCGCGCCCGTGCTCGAGGAACTCCAGGTACATCCCGCGCTCCTCGGCGTCGAGCAGGCTCAAGAGCTTGCCCTCGCGCTCCTCCACCGAGCACGGCTTCACGTCGCCCGACGAGTCGCCGATGAGCGCCTCGTGCCGCTTGAGCACCTTCTCGACCTGCAGCGGGTAGTACGCGGCCAGCTCCGTCGCGGTGTCGATGCCGGTGAGGCCGCCGCCGATGACCACCGCGGGCAGCCGCACCTGCAGGTTGGCGAGCGCGTTCTCCTTGAAGGCGCCCGAGAGCTGCAGCGCCATGAGGAAGTCGCTCGCCTTGCGGATGCCGCGCAGGAGGTTGTTCTTGAGCGGAATGATCGTCGGCCGCCCCGCGCCCGCCGCGATGGCGACGTGGTCGATGCCCATGGCCCAGGCGTCGTCGAGCGTGACCGT
>JAFEBC010000637.1 GCA_018266095.1 Deltaproteobacteria bacterium | reverse complement strand
CGCGGCGCGCCACCTCCGCCTTGCGCTCGTCATCCCGGCGCTTCCTCTCGGCCTCCCGGGCGGCCTCTTGCGCTGCGCGCTCGGCTTCTCGCCTGCGCGTGTCCTCCTCGCGCTCGACCGTCTCGCGCACGATCCGCAGCTCCGTATCGAGCTGCTCCTCGAAGGACTTGAGCGAATCGTTGGGGTCCTCGGGCCGGGTGTCGCGCCGCTTCTGCGCGATGGCCTGCACGAATCCGGTCAAGCCCAGCGCGGCCGCGCGCCACGGCTCGCGTGAATCATCCTCACGAAAGCGATTGACCACGAAGCTGCCGTAGCTCGCGGCGAGCCACATCGCGTGCCGGTGCTTGCCGCGCACAAACAACGTGCCCGCGCGCTCGACGATGACGGGCGTGAGCTGCGCAAGCTGCCTGTCGTCACTCTTGGTGTCACCCTTGGCCTGCATGGTCTCGCGCAGGAGCTCGGGAGCGGTGAGCGGATCGCAAGCGCTGTAGAGCGCGAAGCGCCGCAGGGGATCGCCACCGTCCAACCCTTGTGCACGCTCATCGGCGTCGCGCAGCTCGGTCATCTCTCGCCGGCAAGCCCGCGTGACGGTCCAGATCGCCTCACGTTCGCGCTCGCGCGTGACGAAGCGCTCCCACAGCCGCGGCAGGAGCACCTCGCGCGCCTGCGACGAGAGATCCCGGCGGAACGACTCGGCCAGCGCCTCCATCTGCGCGCGCTGCGCCGTCTCGCCCAGCCGCTCCCACAGCTTCACGAACAAGCGCACGCCGCGATCGTCCTTGGGCTGCGCGTACGATTCGAGCCGCGAGATCAGATCGAACACGTGCCCCAGCGCGTGCGCGCGCGTCTCGTCCTGCTGCAGCCACTGCGCGATGAGCTCCAGCGCGGGGCCTTCATCGGCGACCGCGAAGAAGTCATCGACGCCGTGCGCGCGCACCGTCTGCTGCGTGCGCGGCGCGGCCGCGAGCGAGCGCGCACAGGCCAGCGCGAGGGGGCGCACCTGCTCGGCGCTGCGAAACGGACGCGTGTTCTCCTTCGTGCTCACCGCCCAGCGGATGAGATTGAGCGCGTCTTCGAGCGGGAGCGTGCGCCCGTCGAGCCAGAGCTCGAGCGACCTCCGCGCGGCCTCATCGACCTCGTCCCAGGCGTTGCGCTGCAGGGCCAGGAGCAGCTCGTGCTGCTGCTTCACCGACGAGACCTCGAGCGCGCCGACGATGGCCGTGAACGCCTCGGCAGAGTGCGGCGGTCGCAGCGTGCGCAAGAGCCTGGCGCGTTCATCCTCGTTGCGCGCCTCGCGAAACCTGCGCACCAGCACCGGGCTCTTCAAGTTGGCGAGCTCGCGCAGCGCGGCGTCTCGCAGCTTCGGCGCCTCGACCAGCGCATCGAGCGTCGGCTCGTCCTTCAGGAGCTGGGCGCAGGCAAAGCGGATCACCGGCGCGCTCGCGTTCAGGCCCTCGCGCAAGAGATGCACGTCAGCATCGGGCGGCGCCCAATTCCGCTCGGTGAGCGTGCCCAAGGCCGCGTTGGCGAGCGCGACCTCGATCGAATCAGGGCGCGCCTCGCGGGCCCGCTTGATCAACGCGCGCAAGGGCTCCACGTGCTGGCGATCGAAGAGGCGCAAGGACAGCCCGAGCTGGGCGCGGGTCAGCGCGTACAGCGCCTCGAGGCCGAGCGGATCCTCCGCGTGCAGGTGCGAGAGGCAGTCTTGCAGCACCTCGCGCCGCTCGTCGTCGTTGCGCAGCAGCGCCAGAGCGGCCAGCGCGCGTGTGGTCGGCTGCGTGGAGTTCGTGCGCAGCACCTCGAGCGAGCCAGGCGCGTCGAGCCGCTCCTGCGAGAGCACCTGCGGCGCGAGGCTCGTCAGGTGCGGGGCAGGCCAGGGCAGGCTCGCGACCAGCCCGTCCTCGAGCGCGTCGGCGTG
Organism: Deltaproteobacteria bacterium; assembly: GCA_018266095.1. GTDB lineage: Bacteria > Myxococcota > Myxococcia > Myxococcales > 40CM-4-68-19 > CAIWCD01. The sequence continues at coordinate 15,576 of JAFEBC010000637.1, read as the reverse complement.
GCCCTTGGTGACGAGCGTCCTCTCCGCAAAGCGCGCCTCGCCGACCAGCTTCTCGACCAGCGCGCGCTGCGTGGCGAAGCGGCTGGAGAAGACCTCGCGCTGCGCCGGATCGAGCGCCGACACGCGCGCATGCAGGCTCAAGCCGTCGACGCCAGCGGCCACCAGCATGCGACCCGCGCCGTACCACGCCTCAGGCAAGAGCTCAGCGGCGCAGCTCCGGCAGAACTTCGCGGCCGGCGTCCACTGCGTGCAGGCCGCGCAGCGCTGCTCGGCGCGCACGACCCCGCCGCAGTGGCTGCAGAGCTGGCCAGGGGTCCACTCAGGCGGCTGGACCCGCGCGCAGACCTCACACTCGACGTTGCGCATCGTCACCGGGAAGCCGCTCGTGGGCGGCTAGCGCGACTTGCGGACCCGCCCCCACAGGACGTCCTTCTCCGCCGCCGACATCGCGCGCAGCTTCTTGGGGATCTCGTCCTTGGGGAGCCCGTCGCGCTTGAGCAGCACCGCCAGATCCAGCTCACCCGTGGGCACGAACTCGCCTCCGCAGCCGCGGCAGAACTTGCCCGGCCCCGAGCTGCCGCACCAGAAGCACGCGAGGATCGGCTCGGCCTGCTTGCCGCACGAGGGGCACAGGTCACCCGAGCTGTAGTCCTTGGGCTGCCGCGCCTTGCAGTGCACGCAGTAGACGACATCGCCGCCGTCCACCACGATGGGCCCGCTCGTCGGCGCGACCACGCTCGCGGCCGGCGCGCCCACCGCCCACGTCATCACGGCGCTCGCCACCTCGCTGCTCAAGCCAGTCAGCGCGCTCAGCGTGGCCGCGTCACCGATGGTGGCGAAGTCGGCCTTGCTGCCGATGCCCTTCTCGCCGAAGGCGCCGAGCGCAGCGTCGGTGACGCCCTTGGTCCGCAGGATGTTCTTTTCGAGGTCGCTCAGGGGCACGAGGGGCTCCGGGTGGCGCGAGGTTCGGCTCAGTGTAGCCCAACCACCGAGCGCCCGACCTGCATGCTGTCTCACGCTGCAGAATCGTCGAGGCGCGGGCTTTGGGCCGGTCGTTCTTTGGTGACATCTGCACGCGCGTTCAGTATCCTGCGCTTCATGGACACTTCGTTTCCCACCGAGCCCGATGTCATGGAACCCACGTTCTGGCGCAGGAACGGCTGGACTGCGCGCGTGATCAAGAACGAAGACGACGACGGCTGGGCCGTCGAGATCCGCAAGGCCGGCCTGGCCGAACCTGCGCTCATCAGCCCTTGGGTCATGGGGCGCGACAAGAAGAACCCCAAGCCGTTCGACGGCCCGGCGTTCACCACCTTCGTCAAGACGGCCTCGGAGGTGCTTTCGCGCTCGGAGAAGCAACGTGACGCCGCGCTCAAGAAGCGCCTCGATCTCGCCTGGGAGGGCCGCTGGTACGCGGTCTTCCTGGAGCAGGTGCCGGACGAGTACGAGCCTCATGCGCTGCTCTCGGCCGTCGATGACGCGGGCGTTGTCGTCGCCAAGCACTCCGTCGCGGCGAACTTCAAGCTGACGCGCGACGCCGCCACGGGATGGATACGCGGCGGGTTCGCGCGACCTTGACGATTGTTTGCGCAGCCCGCCCGGGTCCCGGGTTGACCGGGCATGAACCTGAACCGCACCCAGACCCTCTTCGCCGCTGCCGCCCTGCTCCTCGCCGCCGCCTGCTCCACGGACCCCAACAAGGCCCTCTGTGACAACGCGGGCGCCGACGAGATCCTCACCGTGACGCTCGGCCCCACCGTCGTGCAGAACCAGGCCAGTTGCCCCAGCCTCGCGGGCTTCACCGTGGCCGCCAACGGCTCCGCGGCGGCTTGCGGCGAGGGTTGCGGCTGCACCATCGGTCAGTTCAAGGCCACCCAGTACATCGCGCATGACCTCTCGGACGCGCCAGCGTGGGAGTGCAACGCGACCTTGACGCGCGCCTGCAGCGGCGACCAGCCCAAGCTGACGTGTGACAGCGGCTTCTTGGTGCTCGACCGGAGCGACGGGCGCGGGACCATGTACTTCCTCTGCACCCTGCCCGACCCGGCGGGCGGCTACGCTTGCAACTACGAGTTCCAGACAGTGTTGCAGTAGCGCTCAACTTCGTCGCCGTGATCGACTAGCCACGGCTGGCGAGAATGCTACGATCCCGGCCATGAACTTCGCCTTCAAGTGCGTGTCGGGCCGGGGCCCGCCATTCGTGGTGCTGCTGCACACCGAAGAGCCTCCTTCGGCCGCGAAGTGGGAGAGCTACGTGGTCGCGCTCACCGAGATGCTCGCGCGCGAGACGGGCGTCGTGCACGTCTTCGTGGCGACGGACGGCGGCGGACCCAACTCGTCGCAGCGCGGCCGGCTTGCGCAGGTCGTCTCGCGTGGCGCCACGCAGGCGCTGACGCATGTGTTCACGGACGACCTGCTGGTGCGGAGCATCGTCGCGGCCTTCCGGATGCTGACCCGCGCCTACGCCATCGCGCACGCTCCTCGCACCTTCGCCTCGGTCTGCGTCGAGTATGGCTTCACGCCCCAGACGGTCATCGACGAGTTCAACGAGTGCCAGCGCTCGTTTCCGCTGGTGAAGATGCTGCAGGACTTCGAGGCCTCGGTGCGCGCCAGCCACCCGCGCGCCGGGGGCACGCCGCCCGCGGGGCCGTGAACTTCAGCGGTCCCTCGCGGCCGCGTCCCACTCCGCCTGGTCCACCACGTCCGCGGTGAGCCCGCCGCACTCGCATTGCGACTCGGCGAGCGCCCACCAGAACAGCGGCCCCTCGTCGGGGTCTGCGAGCACGTCGCCATACCGCTTCGAGAGTTCTTGCGCGATGTCTGCGGGCGCGAGGCCTGCGTTGAACCGCTGCAGAAAGTCCGCGCGCACATCACGCGACAGATCGTCTTGGAAGACTCCTACACCCCAGGTTCCCATTCCAGGCACTCCGCGAGTGAATGCGCACGCCCTTCAGGTACTCTACTCGACGCGCGCAACCCTGGAGCCGCCCATGACACGCTTCCTTCGATCCGCCGCACTTGCCTTCCTGTCGCTGGGAGCCGCTGCGGAGACACCCAAGGGCGAGAGCCGCGCCATCGCGAACAACATCGCCACCTCGTGCAAGGAGGACCGGGCGAAGTTCTGCGCTGACGTGAAGCCGGGCGGCGGACGCATCCAGGCTTGCTACGAGGCGCACAAGGACCAGTTGTCCAAGGCCTGCACGGAGGCGCGGGCGGCGGCGCGGGCAGCGGAAAAGGCGTCGAAGTAAGCCCGTCCTCGCGCATGCGAAACGCCGAGGTCGACCGACAGCTCACGGACTTCAGCGTCGAGGTGCGCCGCAGGCACCCCACGCGTCCCGTCATCGTCGGCATCAACGGACCGCAGGGCTCAGGCAAGAGCACGCTGGCCGCCCTGCTCGTCCAGGCGCTCCACGCGCGCGGGCTCACGGCGCTCGCGCTCTCGGTCGACGATTTCTATCTGACGCACGCGGAGCAACGCGCGCTCGCGGCGGCGCACCCCGGGAACCGCGCGCTCGAGTTCCGCGGATACCCGGGCACGCACGACGTCGCGCTCGGGACCGCGACGTTGACCTCGCTGCTCGCGGGCAAGGCCACTCCGCTGCCGCGCTACGACAAGTCGGCGCACGCGGGCCGCGGCGATCGCGCGCCGGCGTCCACCTGGTCCGCGTCTCCGGCTGGCCTCGAGGTGATCCTCTTCGAAGGCTGGATGCTGGGCTTCCGGCCCGTGCCCTCGGTCCCTGCTGATCTCGAGGTCCCAAACCAGCGCCTGCCCGCCTATGACGCTTGGACGTCGCGCCTCGACACGTGCATCGCGATGAAGGCCGGGAGCCTCGACGACATCGTCCGCTGGCGAGTGGACTCCGAGCGGGCGCGTCGGGATCGCGGGGAGACGGCCCTGAGTGATGCCGAGGCGCGCGACTACATCGAGCGGTTTCTCCCTGCGTACCGTGCATGGGCGAACACAGTGGAGGCCGAGGTCACGCTGCAGCTCGACGCCGAGCGGACGTTCGTGTCGCTGACGCGCTGAGCTCTTGCTGGCGGCCTAGCTGGCGCCGACCGGCTCCGTCGAATCCACGGCCACCGCGCCCTGGATCCAATCGTCGTCCGGCCCCTCTTGCAGCAGCTTCACCGGCGCCCCGTCGAACCGCACGCGCCTCCCCGGCAGCACGAACGCGCGCCACAGGTACTTCGCCAGCGACGGCTCATCGAGCCGCGGATCGAGGCCGGGCATGATGTGCTTCTCGTGCGCATCCGCGAGCAGGCTCCAGTGCAGCGCGGGCTGCGCGTGGTGCATGCCGTGGAACCCATTGTTGAACGTGAGCCAGTTGAACGCGCGCCCCACGAAGTTGCGCGAGTGATTGAACTCGTGCTCGGCGTCGCACCCGTCGTGCTGCAGATAGTTGACCGTGGTGATCCCCCACACCGCCCACAGGTGCGGCACGATCACGAGCAGGAGCGCGCGCCGCCAATCGATGGCGAGCGCGGCCAGCTTGATGCCCCACACGAAGGCCGCCTCGAGCAGCATCTGCCGGAACCAGCGCGGGTTCTTCGGCCGCGTGAGCTTGGCGTAGCGTTGGTTGGCCGCGGTCACGTCGAAGCCGACCACGAAGAAGAACGCGAGCAGATTGAGCACGTTCCAGCGGAACTGGACCTTGCTCGTGCGCATGACGTCGCGCCGCGTCTGCAAGTAGCGATGGTGGCTCAGGTTGTGGCCCGGCACGAACTCGCTCACCGGGAAGCCGTAGGTGGTGGAGAGCAGGACTTGCGTGACGCGGTTCAACGACCGCGAGCGCCACATCGGCGAGTGCAAGGTGTTGTGCGTGATCACCGCGCAGAGCCAGGAGAGCGCCGCGAGCGTCATGATCAGCGGCACGCGCGCCGTCCACGGTAGCGCCGGCCATACCAGCCAGCCGCCCACGACGAGCACCGCGTCGAGCGCGATGAACGAAAGTGAACGGAGGTCGGCGCGGTAGCGGAGCATGGCGGGGATACGCGTACAAGCTGCAAACTTCCTGCCCGCCCTTCGGCCCACCCGCGAGGCCCGTGAAATCAACAGGTTGCCCCGCAGTGACGCGCTGGTGTCGAAGGCTCGACTGCCGAAGGATCGACAACGTCGGTTCACTCGACACAAGCGCGCGGACCCATTATTGTTTTGCCTGCTCTTCCCCCGCGTGAAATAGGCCCTGGTGACCCCCGTAGTGCCCTTCGTGACCGCCCTCACCCAAGCGATCCCTGTGGCCTCCGACCCCGTGAAGGCCTTGCTTTGCCCCTCTGATGAGGCGACCTGGGCTCGTGCGGCCGCCGGGGGAGACAAGGCTGCGTTTGCGCGCCTCGTCGAGCGTCACAAGAATTCCGTGTACGGACTGTGCCACCGGTTGCTCGGCCAGCCCGAAGAGGCTCGCGACGCCGCCCAGGAGGCGTTCGTCCGGGCTTACACGGGGCTGTCTGCCTTCGACGCGCGCCAGCCGTTCGCGGCTTGGGTCCTGCGCATCGCCCGCAACCACTGCATCGACCTGCTGCGCCGCCGCCGTCCCACGCTCGCGCTCGTCGCGGAGTCGCGCGGCGAGGATGGCCCGGAGGTCGGCGTGGCCACCGAGCCGGCCGATCAGTTCGCCACCACGGGCGAGGCCGCCATGCAGGAGCGCGAGGCGCAGCGCGATCTCGACCGCGCCATCGCCGGCCTGCCGGAGCGGTATCGTGAAGTCGTGGCCCTCTTTCACGTGCAGCACAAGAGCTACGCCGAGATCGCGCAGACGCTCGATGTGCCGATGGGCACGGTGATGACGTGGCTGCACCGCGCCCGCAAGCAGCTCCTCGAGAACTTGAAGGAGCACCTCTCGTGAGCGCCCTGATGACGAAGACCGGGCACCTCACGGAGACTGCGCTGCAGCTCCTGGCCGACGGCACGCTGCGCGGGCCCGAGGGCATGGCGGCGCGCGGGCACGTCGAGTCGTGCGAGGCCTGCCAGGGTGAGCTGCTCGTGCTCGCCGAGATGATGTCGACGCTCGCGCTGCTGCGCGATCCGCCGGCGCCGGAGTCGTTCACGGGCGATGTGCTCCAGGCCGTCAACGTGCGCGAGACGCAGCTCGTGGCGCGCCGGCACATCAAGCTCGCGGCCATCCCGGCCATCGCGGTCGGCCTCGTGGCGTCGCTCGGCTGGGCGTGCTCGGAAGGCATCGTGCAGCGCTTCAACGATCTGCGCGCCTCGGCGACGGTCTTGCGCGCGGTGCTCGATGTCGCGGCGCCGGTCATCCAGGTCACGCGCCTGCCGCTCGCGGCGTGCGCCTTTGCCCTCACGGGCGCCATCCTCTTCGCGCTGACGCGGACGCTGCGGCATGAGCCGCGCGCCTCGCAGGCTGTGATCGAGGCTTAGTGATGGTCGCCGTCGCCCTGCTCCTCGCCACGACCTTCTCCTGCAGCAACTCGCAGGATTCGCTGAACGGTGTGGTGCGGCTCGGTTCGGGTGAGCTCGCGCGCAAGGCCGTCGCGCAGGTGATGGGGACGTTCCTCGATCACTTCGTCAAGCTGGACGTGAAGCACGGTCCGGGCGGCTCGGTGACCGTCAACGTCAGCTCCGACGAGGACGACGATTCCGACAGCGACACGGACGACGACAGCGACAGCGATTCGGACTCGGTGGCGCCTGTGCCGCCGGTGCCGCCGATCCCTCCCGTGCCGCCGGTGCCCGCGGTCGCGCCGGTCCCGCCAGTTCCGCCCGTGCCGCCTGTCCCGCCCGTCCCGCCGGTGCCGCCGATGGCGATCACCGACGACTCGGACGACGCGCTGCCGACCTTCACCGAGCAGGGCAAGCACGTCTCCGCGCTCAAGGTCTTGAACCGCCTGGCGCACACGGCCGGCTGGAGCCTGACGCTCGTGGGCGTGGGCGACCAACCCATCGACGTGGACTTCCAGGACGTGGACGCGCGTGAGGCGCTGCGCGTGGTGCTCAAGGCCAGCAAGAGCATGGGCGTCCTGCGGCGCGGCAAGCTGGTGGTGATCGCGGCCACCGGGTCGGATCAGGGCATGCTCATCGAGCAGCGCTCGAGCCACCGGCGCGCGCAGAGGGTCATCACCATCAACTCTGGCTCGTCGGGCAGCGGGTCGTCGTCGGGCAATGGCTCGAGCATCGGCGGCACCAAGCAGGACATGGTGCGCGTGTTCCAGGGCGACCTCGTGGTCCCCGCGGGCACGGTGCTGACGGGCGATGCCGTCGCGGTCTGGGGCTCGGTCGAGATCGAGGCCGGCGCGGTCGTGCAGGGCTCGGTGGCGGCTGTCGGCGGCTCGATCAACGTGGACAAGGGCGGCGTGGTCCTGGGCGACGCGGTCGCTGTGCTGGGCGATCTCGACGTGGCGCGCGGCGGTCAGGTCCTGGGCGAGCACGTGCAGGTGGGCCTCGGCAAGATCTTCGCGCACAAGCCGGCCAAGCACACCTCGTTCCTCTCGACGCTCGGGCCGTTCGGGCTGTTCCCCTCGCTCGCGCTCTTCGCGCTCATGTACCTCGTGGGCCTGGGCGCGCTGCGGCTGTTCCCGGAGCGGGTGCGCTCGGTGGGCGGCTCGCTGATGAACGCGCCGGTGCGCTCGTTCTTCGTGGGCTTCCTCTGCTGGCTGCTCCTCGTGCCGGTGGTGATCCTGCTCTGCATCTCCATCGTCGGCCTGCCGCTCGTGCCGCTGTTGCCGCTCCTGATGTTCATGTCGGTGGGCTTGGGCGTGGCCGGCCTGGCGCTGCGGGTGGGCGAGGCGCTGCCTGCGGGCGAGGGCCAGACGTTCGTGCCGCCGGCCGCGCTGGGCATGGGCATGACGGTGCTCTTGCTGGCGTCGTTTGTGCCGTGGCTGGGCATGCCGCTCCTGATGCTGCTGCAGTTCCTGGCGCTCGGGGCCGCGGTGGGCTCGCGCTTTGGCCGCGCGCTGCCTCCGGCGTAAGAACAACTGCAAGAGCTTCAACGCGGAGGCGCGGAGACGCGGAGGGTTCTGGCTCTCGCCTCGCGCGCACAAGCTTCGCCCAAGCACGGCCCCCAAGCGTCGCGCGGATTCACCCACCCCAAGCCTGGTTTTTCTCCGCGTCTCCGCGCCTCCGCGTTGAGGTTTTTGCTGTTTCAGCTTTGTTGCAGGCGGCGAATCTTCGACCACTGTCGCGAAACTGCTACGATGCGGCACCGCATGATGCGTGCCCTCTCCATCCTGTCGCGATGCGCGCCCGCAGCAGCGGCGTTGATGGCGGGATGCACGCACGACGCGCCGCCTCCTGTGACGCCGGGCCCGCAGACCAACACGGCGCAGGCGCCCGCTCCGCAGCAGTCGGGGCGCTCGGATCCGGCCTGTGTGGCGCCGTTCGATGCGTCGTCGAAGCTGGCGCTGCGGCAGGGCAAGGGCGAGCTCAAGCTGGGCGTGCTCGCGGGCCTCAAGGACTCCGAGGACGACAACGTCAAGCAGGCGCGCGCGCTGGCGGACGAGCTCAAGAAGCGCGGCGCGGAGCTCCTGGTTGCCGCGGGCGATGTGGGCGACACCGTGGAGGCGCAGCTCTCGCTCTTGGGCGCGCTGACGGCGACGGGCCTGCCGCTGTTCGTGCTGCCGGGCAACCGCGAGGTGCGCTCGGATCTCGACGGCGTGGTCACCGAGCTGCGCCGGCGCGGGAACACGGTCATCGACCTCTCGCGCACGCGGGCCGCGGACCTGGGCGACGCGGTGCTGGTGAGCCTGCCGGGCACGTTCGAGAAGAAGCAGCTCCGGGCCGACGGCGCCTGCGTGTACGTGCAGGCCGATCTCGACGCGCTGGCGAGCTTTCTGGACAAGCGTCCGGCGATCGCGCCCCCTGCGCTGCTCGTCGCGGCGGTGCCTCCGCGCGGCAACGGCCAGCAGGCGCTGGACGTGACCGAGGGGCAGAACGTGGGCGACCCGCGGCTGCTCGCGCTCCTGTCGCCGCAGCGGGCGCCGTTTGGCATCTTCGGCCAGGTGTGGGAGGCCGGTGGGCGCGGGATTGACGGCGAGCAGAAGGCCGTCGCGCAGGGCACTGGCTCGACGCAGCTTTATGTGAACCCGGGGGCAGCGGATTCGACCGCGTGGCCGATGAGCGATGGCTCGACCTCGCATGGCCTCGCGGCGCTGATGACCATCCACGGACGCAACGCTTCCTACGAAGTGGTGCGCGCCCCAGCGGCGGCGGAGGCCCGGAAGTGACCGCAAGGCTCGGCGACATCCTCATCGCGCAAGGCGCGCTCGACCAGGAGAAGCTCTCGGCGGCGCTGTCGGACCAGCAGGCCTTCGGCGGCAAGCTGGGGCGCACGCTGGTGGACCTCGGGTACATCACCGAGGACCAGCTCGTGGTCGGCCTCGCCGAGCAGCTCGGCCTGGCGACGGTCGATCTCGCCACGGCTGAGATCGAGATGGACGCGCTCTCGTGCGTGCCGGTCGACGCGTGCGAGCGCTACGGCGTGTTCCCGGTGAAGGTGAACCGCGACGAGGGCGTGCTGTGGATCGCCACGGCCGAGCCCGACCGCAACGCGCTGCAAGAGGTGGCGCAGATCGCGCAGCTCACGCTGGAGCCGATGCTGGCGCCGATGAGCACCATCGACCGCGCGGTGCGGCAGTACTACTACGGCGAGAAGGGCGCACCGAAGGCGCGGCTGGGCGAGCCGCTCGCGGGCATCCCGCTGGATCCGGGGCAGACCGAAAAGCCTGCGCTGGCCAAGGCGCCCGCGAAGAACGCCAAGCAGCAGCTCGCGGAGGCCGCGGCGGCCAATCAGTATCCCGAGATCCCCGACCCGGGCGAGCTGCAGGGAATCGCGCCGTCCGCGCCCGCGGGCATGGGCAACGTGGACGACATCAAGACGCTGCTCTTGCGCATCGAGAAGCAGGTCAGCGCGCAGGGTCGTGCGTTCCGCGCGCTGGTGGACCTGCTTCAAGAGAAGGGCGTCGTGCGCCGCGGCGAGCTGGGGTCGCGGACGACCAAGAACAAGTAGCGACGCACGAGCCGTCAGCTACACGAAGCTCATGCCGTCGTGCCCCGCGCCCATCCCGCTGAGGATGGCCTCAGTGGCCGAGCGGCGCTTCTCCGTCAGATCGCTCACCAGCTCGAGGATCTGCGGGTGCGTGAGCATCAGCTCCTGCCAGTTCTCGCGCGGGAGCTTGAGCACGATGGTCGGCCCGTTCGACTTCACGGTGGCGCTCGCGGGCGCGCGCGTCAGCAAGGACATCTCGCCGAACAGCTCGCCCTCCTTGAGCTTGGCCAGCTCGATGTCCTGGTCGTTCTCGCCCTTCTTGGTCACGCGCACCGAGCCGTGCAGCACGACATAGAGGCCGTCGGACTGCTTGCCCTCGGTGATGAAGACCTCGTCGGGTGTGCCCTGCTTCATGCGGAAGCGCTCGACGATGGACTTGCGCTCGGCCGGATCGAAGTCCTTGAAGAGCTGCGAGATCGCCATCACGTTGTTCAAGAGGCGCTGCCGATAGAAGTTCTTCAGCGACGACGCGACGGCCGGATACTTGGCGACGATGTCGCGCAGCACCGTGTCGGTCACCTCGAGCAGCTCGGTGTCGTCGAGCGCGGCCACGTGCGCGGTGCGGTTCGCGCCCGAGAGCAGCGCCATCTCGCCGAAGAACGCGCCCTCGCCCAGCTCGGCGAGCTGCAGCTCCTGGCCGTCGGCGAGCTTCTTGTAGACGCGGACCTTGCCCTCGACGATGACGAAGAACGACCGGCCCGGCTCGCCCTCGGTGATCACCACCTCGCCAGCGGTGAAGCGGCGGTAGTTCACCTGGTTGACCAGCTCGACGAAGGCCTCCTGCGAGAGGTCGTCGAAGAGCGGCACCTTGGGCGGCACCTTCTTGGGCGGCGGCGGCGCGGCAGCGGGCGAGATGGCCCCGAAGGCAGCGTCGAGATCCTCACCCGTGGCCGAGATGGGCGGCGTCGAGTGCGCGGGCGCCGGCGGCGGCACCAGCTCCTGATCGGTGCTGATCGAGAGCAGCTCGATCTCCTCCTCGGCCCCGCCGCCGAGCAGATCCGCGATCGGCTGCGGCGGTCCCGTAGGCTTGGGCGGCGGCGGCGGCGGCACGTACGGCCTCACCTGCACCGGCGGCGCGGCCGGCTCCTCGCTGACCAGCTCGGCGTCGAGATCCAGGATCTCCTCGACAGGCTCGAGGGTCGGCGGCGCCGCTGCGACCACGGGCGGCGGCGGCGCGGGCGCAGGCCTGGGCGGCACACGCGCAGGCGGCGGCGCGCTCGGCTCCAGATCCAGCACCACCTCGGTCGGCGCCGCGGCCGCCGCCTTCGGCTTGGGGGGCTCGATGGCGTCGTCGGGCAGCGCCTCGAGCTCGGTGATCTCCTCGGGCTCGACCTCGGCGACGGGGTCGAGATCGATCATCACCTCTTCGACCGGCGCGGTCTGCTTGGGCCGCGCGGCCGGCGCCGGCGCGGGCTTGCTGGGGACCTTGGGCTGGGGCTTGGGCAGGCCTTCGCCCTTGACCTCCTCCAGCTCCATCACCTCTTCGAGCGGCTCCAGCTCCGCCTCGATGGGCCCGTCGATGAGCTCGTCGCGGCCATCGAGATCGATCTTGGGCCGCTGCACCGGCGGCGGTCCGCGCCGCTCCGGCTCACCCCGCGCAGCCACCACGCCGCGCTGCGCCTGCTTGGGCGGCGTGAACACCGGCGCCACCCCCTTCGAGGGCGGCGCGGGCTTCGAGTGATCGCCCGTGTCCAGCTCCAAGGCCTCGTCGTCCGGCCCGGGCTCGAGCTGCTGCTTGCCGGCCTCGAACAGGCTGGCGATGTCGTCCGCGGCCTTCTGGCCCTCCTCGAGCTCCAGCGAGCTGACCGCGCGCGCGCCGGCGCCGATGCCCTTGGCGACCTTCAGCCCCGCGGCCTCCAGCGTGGGCTTGCCGAAGCGGCGGTTGTTCAGGTCGGCGAGCTCGCGCTGCGCCATCTCGTTCTTGGGGTCGATCTCGAGGATGACCTTGATGGCGCCGATCGCCTTGATGAGCTGGCCCTCGTCGCCGAAGAGCTTGGCGGCGATGCGATAGGACGAGATCGCCTTCTCCTCGATGCCCAGGCGCCGGTAGGCGTCACCGAGCTTCAAGCGGTGCTGCATGTCCTTGGGCTCGGCGCGCACGAGCTCTTCGAGCGTCTCCGCCGCCTTGTCGTACTTCTGCTTGCGGAGGTACTCGGCGACCGAGTCCTTGAGTTTGCGAATGTCCGCCATTGGGTCGGTTCTACCGCCTCTCCTGGGGGGCTGTCTCTTTCTTGGTTGCGCACGCCAGCCGGACGCGAAGCTCGGGCTCGAACGAGGCCATCACTGCGCGCAGGGCGGCCGACTGGGCGTCGCCCTTCGCCGCGAGGGTCGAGCAGGCCTCCGAGCGCTCCGCGGACAGGTCGCTCCACAGCCGGCCGCGCGCCTGCGCGAGCTCGTCGCCAGGGAGGGTCACCACGCGCGCTTGCAGGGCCACGGGCGTCTGGGGTGCCTGCGGAGGCGCGGGCGCGGGCTCGTTGCGCGCGGCCGCCGCGATCTGCGCGTCGGGATCACCCGTGAGCGTCTTGGCCAGCTCGTCGAGGCCCTTGGCGCCCAGCGTGCGGGCCGCGCGCAGCTCCTGGGCGATGAGGGCCCCGCGCGAGAGGCGCACCGGGTCGTCGGAGAGGAGCTGATCGAGCTGCTCGCGGGCGCCCAGCTTCTGCACGCGGCCCTCGTCGTGCTTCTTCACCAGCTCGAGGAGCCGCTGGATCTTCTCGCGGCTCGCCATCGGCACCTGCGCGGCCTGGCTCAGGATCTCGCGCGCGGCGGCGTCGGTGTCCGGCGCGGGCAGGCGACGCTCGGAGGCCGCCTTGCGCTCGGCTTGGACGGCGGCGAGGTCACGCCGGGCCAGCTCCAGCGCCGCGGGGCCGGCCTCGGTCGCGTTGACCGCCACGGCGACCTCGAGCGCACGATACAAGAGGATCGGGTCCGCGCGACGGACCAGCGCCGCCAGGGCCGACGACTGCGCCGGCGTGAGCTTGCCGGGTGCCGCCTGCGCCAGGGCCTCGAGCAGCACCGCGAACCGCCCCTCCAAGGCCTGCGGCTCGGCCGGCGCGGGAGGCTTGGGCGGCGCGAGCTTCTTCTTCCTGGCCTGCGCCACCGCCGCGGCGTAGGCGGCCTGAGCCTTCTTCTCCTCGCTCGCGGCCCGCGCCTTCTGCCCCTCGGCAGACTTGAGGAGCCGTCCCAGCTCGTCCGCGAACGGCCCCGGAGGACACCCGCGCGCCAGGGCAGCGGCCACGGGCTTGAGCGTGGCCTGCCGCGCGAGCCCGCACAGCTCACCGGGACCCGCGATCGACACCAGCGCCAGCGCCGACGGCAGGGCCGGGTCCTCGGAGGTCAGCACCTGCCGCTCCAGGGCTGGCCGCGCAGCCTTGACCGCCTCGGGGCCGAGATCGAGCACCGCCTGCGCCGCCGCCGCCGCGACCGCCGGCGCTGGATCGGACACCAGCTTCACCAGACGGGGCGCGATCCCCGGCGCTCCGGCCGCGCCCAGGCCCGCGATCGCCGCCGCGGCCACCTGACCGTCCTTGTCGTCGATGAGCGGCACCAGCGTCGCCAGATCGTCCGGCGTGCCCAGGAGGCCCAGCTCGCGGGTCCCCCACACGCGCAGCCCGCTCACCTCGCTCTCGAGCCGGACCCGCGCGTTGCGCCGCCGTTCGCCGGCCGCGTGCGTCAGGATCTCCTCGTCGCTCAGCTTGCACTTGTGCAGCGCCTCCACGATCCCCAAGCGCACCAGCACATCGCTGCGCGTCATCGCGCCGTGCAGATAGGCGACCGGCCTCGTCCCGCAGTGCTCACCCAGGGAGCCCGCCGCCGCGATGCGCACCTCGTCGTCGGGATCGGCCAGCAGGGCCGCCAGCGCATCATCGGCGTCTGCGCGCGGCAGCTCGTCCTCGGCGCGCTGGGGCGCGAGCCGCAGCGTCTCGGCCGCGGCCACCCGCACCTCCTTGGCTGCGTCGCGCGTGGCGTTCACCAGCACGCGCCAGAGATCGTCCTCTCGCGGCCCGAGCTGCTTGCCCAGCTCGCGGACACCCTCGGCGCGCTCCTTTGGGCTCTTGCCGGTCAGCTTGCTGATCGCGCGCGAGCGATCGTTCTCGCAGCCCGCCGCCACGGCCACGGCGAGCGCACACGCGCCCAGCCGCGCCACCGCCGCGCCCATGGCCCGCGCGCTCCGCCTCATGACCGCCGCGCCCCGCTCGCCCGTCGCTTCTGCGCCCTGCGTCCGCCCGGCGCCGGCGCGGTGGTCCCGTGTCTGCGCGCGGGCATGCCCACGGACTTGTCGACGTCCTTCGCGTCGGCCTTCTTGCCCGCCTGGCTCTTGAGCAGGTCCACCTCGGCCCGCGACAGCTCGCGCAGCTCGCCCGGCGACATGCCCTGCACGTCGATGCCGCCGTAGTCCGCGCGGAACAGCTTGAGCACCGGGTGCCCGACCGCCTCCATCAGCCGCTTGACGAGGTGCGGCCGCCCCTCCGCCACCACCAGCCGGATCCACGTGTTCTTCGGCGTGTGCGCCTGCAGCCCCGCGTCGAGCGCCTTGGCGCGCCCGTCCTCGAGCCGCACGCCCTTCATCAGCTTCTCCATCAGCTTCACGCCCATCTCGCCCGCGATGTGCCCGGTGACCTTCGCGAGGTACGTGCGCCGCACGCCGAACTTCGGGTGCATGAGCTGATGCGCGAGGTCGCCGTCATTGGTGATGAGCAGCGCGCCCTCGACGTCGTAGTCCAGCCGCCCCACCGGATACACGCGCTCCGGCACGTGCTCGATGTACTTGGCGATGGTCATGCGCCCCTCGGGATCCGAGAGCGTCGTCACGCACCCCGCGGGCTTGTAGAGCACCATCCACACCTTGTCCTGCGCCGCGTGGATGAGCTTGCCGTCGACGCGGATGATGTCCTTGGCCAGGTCGGCCTTCGTCCCCAGCTCGTTGACCTTCTTGCCGTTGAGTTCGACACGCCCGGCCGCGATCAGCTCCTCGGCCTTGCGACGCGACGCGATGCCCGCGTGCGCCATGATCTTCTGCAGTCTCTCTTCCATCTACTTCTTCTCCTGCTTCACAGCAGTATTGGGCGTGGTTCCCTGCGGCGCGCCCTTGCCCGATGGCGGCGCGTTTGGTTGCGGCTGACCTGCTGCCGCTTGGGCTGCGTTGGGATCGTTCGGATCCACGGGAGGCGCGGGCGGCGCGAGCGTCTGCGCCACCACCTTGGCCTTCTCCTCCGTGACCGACATCGCCTTCTCGAGCTGCTCCAGCGCCGACTCGCTCTCCGCCGTGGCCGCGATCATCTTGGCCTCCAGCGTCGGGTCGTGCGCCAGCTCGGTCAGGCCCGCCACCTTGGGCGCGTCCGGCGTCTCCTCCTCGACGATCTTGCGGCTCTCCTCGGAGAGCTCCTGGAACTCGCGCAGCGTCGGGAGCTGCGTGAGGTCGCGCAGGTTGAAGACCTCGAGGAACTCCTTGGTGGTGCCGTACAGGAGCGGCCGGCCGGGCTCGTCCTTCTTGCCCAGGATGCGGATGAGCTTGCGCTCGAGCAGCGCCTTGGTCACCGCGCCGCAGTCGACGCCGCGCAGGTCCTCCATCTCCGGCCGCGTG
>JAFEBC010000636.1 GCA_018266095.1 Deltaproteobacteria bacterium | reverse complement strand
CTCCTCGACGTCGCCGAGCGATTCGATGCGGCTCTTGCCGACCTCGAGCGACATGGTCGCCGCCAGGCTCATGCGCCGCGACGAGATGAGCTCCGCGGCCTTGCGGATGGTCGCCACGCGCTCCTTCCACGGCAGCGCCGCCCAGGCCTTCTGCGCCTTCTTGCCCGCGGCCACGGCGCCGTCGAGCACGGCCACCGGCGCGCGATGGAACTTCGCCAGGAGCACGCGCGTGTCGGCCGGCGTGCGCGACTCGAGCAGGTCACCGCTCTCGACGGCCTTGCCATCGACCCAGCTCGGATGCGTCGCGCCGAAGCTCGCCTTCACCTGCGCGAGGGCCGCGTCGAACTCCTTGTGCAGCTCAGTCATGTCGGCGTCGAGCACCGAATACGTGATCCGGAACGTCATGGGACGAACTCCTTCAGCGAGGAAACCAATGAACCGACGAGCTCTTCGACTTGCGCCGGCGTGATGACGAGCGGCGGCCCGAGCATGAACAGGTCGCCGTTCGTGCCGTCGGCCTGGCCCATGTTGGGCCACACGATGAGGCCGCGCGCGAACAGGTGCGCGATGAGGTGTTCGATGACCTTCTGCTTGCGCGGGAACGGCGCCTTCGTGGCCTTGTCCTGCACCAACTCGACGCCCGCGAGCAGGCCCACGCCCTGAATCGAGCCCACGTGCGGCAGCGGCAGGAGCGCTTCACGCAGCCGGCGCTGGAACAATTCGCCTGTCCGCGCCGCGTTGCCGACGAGGTCCAGCCGCTCGAACTCGTCGAGCACCGCCACGCCCGCCGCGGTCATGAACGGCGCCTGCAAATACGTCTGCGCGTGCTGGAAATACCCCGACCCCGCGCGCATCTCCTCGAGGTGATCCTGCCGCACGAGCAGCGCCGACAGAGGCGCATAGCCGCCGCCGATGCCCTTGCCGAGCACGAGCACGTCGGGCACGAAGTCCGTCACCGCGCTCGCGTAGAACGCGCCGCACCGGCCCGCGCCGCAGAGCACTTCGTCGGCGATGAGCAGAATGCCGTGCCGCTCGCACACCTCGCGCACGCGCTTGAAGTACCCGGGCGGAGGCACCGCCGCGCCCGCCGACGAGCCGATCACGGGCTCCGCGATGAAGGCCGCGATGGTGTCCCCGCCCTCGCGCGCGATGACCTCCTCGAGCTCGCGCACGAAGTGGTCCGCGCCGTCCTTCGCGTAGTCCGCGACCGGCGAGCGATACGGATACGGCGACGAGAGCGTGACCACCTCGGACAGCATCGGCCCGTAGAGCTTCTTGTAGTGCGGCCGGCCCGACATCGAGAGCGCGTAGAGCGTGTTGCCGTGATAGCTCGGCACGCGCGCGATCATCTTGGTGCGCTTGGGCTGCCCGCGCTCCATCCAGAGCTGGCGCACGAACTTCACGGCGGCTTCGACGACTTCGCTGCCGGAGCTGAGGAACGCGGCGCGCGCGAACCTGGCCTGCGGCAATTCGCGGTCGGCGATGGCGATGAGGCGATCCGCGAGGGTCTCGGTGACCTCGCTGGTGAACTGCGTGCCGTTGACGTAGCCGACCTTCGCGAGCTGCGCCTGCATCGCGTCGGCGACCCGCTTGTTGCCGTGGCCGACGGAGACCACGAGCGCGCCCGAGGAGGCGTCGATGTAGCGCTTGCCGGATGCGTCGATGAGGTAGATGCCGTCGCCGTGCGAGATCACGGGCATGTCCCGCGCGAGGTTGCGCAGGAGGACGTGGCCTTCGGGGTAGCGGACCGAGTGAGGCATGGCGGAGGGGGTTATGCACTAGATCGCCGCGCGAATCACTCGGGGAAAGCCCTGTGGTCCGCTGCGGACGATCGTTCGAATTCGCCGCGATGCGTCAGCCGGTCCGCGCTCACCGGCGCCAGAGCTCATCGAAGTGCGCGACCATCGCGTCGAGGTCAAATGCCGGTGCGTCTGCACGCAAGACAGCCGCGAGCTCTCGCTCCATGCTCCTCTGCACCGCCGCGCGTCGCCGTCCCACGAGCCCGAACGATCGCGCTTGGTTCGCGAGCGCTGGCGCACCCAATTCGGCGAGCTTCTGGTCCACGAGCTTCACGAACGGCTTCGAGGAGAAATCAGCGCCCATCACCCGCAGACGCTCCAAATCGTAGAAGTCTCGAATCGCCTCACGCGTGAACGCAGCGCGGACCTTCTCGGCACGCGCCTCGTGTGGGTCGAGAGCGAAGCAGGTTGCGCCCGTCCAATCGCCGAGCAGCGGATCATCGAGAAGCTGCCCCAACTTCACCGCCCGCGAGGGGCGCAGCACAGGGCGAATCGACACCTCCAACCGCAGTCCCTGCTTGCCGAACTCGGAGGGATGGTCCAATTGCCAGACGCAATGCGCCGAGCGCTCGGACGCCTCGCCAGCCGGAAAGAGGACGGTCATTCCGACCGCCGGCGCAATCAGCTTGAGCGCATCCCGCACCGCATGCATGCGCGCCGCGTTTGCTCGACGCTGGGATGACGGCTCGCCAGGCAACACGAAGTCGGCGTCCTCGGACATCCGAAAAAAGCCGAGATCGACCTTGCTGAGCAGGGTGCCGCCCTTGAGCAGCAGTGTGTCTCCGAAGTGCTGACCAAGCGCCCAGAGGAGCCGCGTCAGATAGAAGTCCTTCTCGACGAGCTGCGGCTGGACGCGCTCTCGGGCGGCGGCCTCGCGGCAGAGGTTGGCCAGGAGTCCTCGCGCAGGCAGCCGCGGAAGAGACATGGTCACGAGTCGTTCTCCACCACGAGCCATCGCTTGTTCACACGGCCAGTCCGAGGGCGTCCTGCGTGGAGGGAGAGCAGCGACTTTGTCTCTCTGATTCGCGCCGCGATAGGCCGTAGCTTGCGGGGCGGCACGCCGAAGCGTTCGAGCAGCACCCCAAGCCGCTGACAGGTGCTGATTTGCGACCCGCGTGCCGCGTCATTCACGAGGGTTGCGACCGAGACTCTCGGCAGACTGCTCTCGACGTGTCGAATGGCCGCAAGAGCGCCGCCAGCCAGCGAAGGCAGGTCGAGGAGATCGAGCAGCGTTCGCTCTGGCGTGCTCACGCGGACGTGGACGCCTTCCACGTCGGCTTCGATGGTGCCGTGGGCGAGGCGCGCGACCGGAACCCGATGAAACTGCAGCCTCGCGTTCGCGACCTTGCGCGAAGGCCGGCGCGTTCGCACGAAGACATCCAGAACGGACGCGTATTGTTGACTGGTCAGCCGGTGGTGACTGAGGGCCCAGAGCCCGCCCAGATAGAAGGGCTCGTGTTGCAGGAGAGCGAATGCAATCGCTGGTGCGGATGGCGTCGAAGGGCGTCCGTGGGTCCGTAGGGGCCGGATCAGGTAGCGGCCGCGTCCGACGCGCTCGAGGATCTTCTTGCGGACGAGCCGGGAGGCAACGTGCTTGGCGGCTCGGCTGCCGACTCTCTCACTCAAGTCCTCCAGCGAGAGGACCACGCGCCGCTCACGCTCCCACGAGGCCAGGAGCGCTGCCTCCCGAGCCGAGAGGGGCGCATTGTAGATGACAGCACGCAAAGTCGCAGACTTGGTTACTTTCACGCGTGTAGTCTACAATGCACGTTCTGGAGTCACCAAAAGACTCTCTTGGGTCACTCATGGCACCCTGGCCTTCGCGCAGCACGAAGAGCCGTGGAGCCAGCGACCGCAGCTCCTGTGAAGCGACTCCTGCCCTTCGACGAGCAACGTCCCGGTCTCGGGAACCAGCTTCACGCGCAGAACGAAGCCCGGCTCCAATTCATCAGCCAGGCCAACCCAGCCATCGCTCCCCACTCTTCCCGTCAAGACGCGCGCTGGCTCAGGAACACCCTGAGCAGGAACGAGGACGGCGCTGTATCGGCCGGCCCCCGACTCGACGACCGTGAGCTCATCACCGACCACATCGCCGGTCTCGTCGTTGTATCGGATCTCGCCGAACGCAGCGATTCCTTCAAGTTCCCAACGCCCATCGCACACTCGCCGCAGGTGAATGCCTTTGGAATTCTTGTTGGTACTGTTGAGGAGGACGCCGTTGTTCTCAACGCTCAAGGTTCGACGTCCGCCGCACTTCGCTGGCAGCGCCAGCGATATCGTCGTGAGATTACCATCGGCCCTGCCCTCATCGACGCGAACGAACGGCGCTGGCCCCGCGCCGACCATGCACCGCGCGACGACGACGTGCTCGGAGCCTGTGCCGTGCTTGAGGCGAAGGTGACCACCAACTCGAGCTCGGCGTCACCGTCCTTGCCCGAGAATGAGCCTTCGATCGTCTGTCCAGCGCCCGCAGTCGCCCATGCGGCCCGACCCGAGAGAAGAACACTCGCAAGCAAGATGCTGGCAATCCATTGGGGCATCGCACCCTCGCTCACCACTACGGAATCTCTTCCGGCCGAGGCGCTCTCACGCTCGACAACGACTCGCGATCGCACGCACCGAACGCGTTGTAGTTTGCGCGCGCCTCCTCGAGGCTCTCCACGTTCGCGCCGCCGCGGTACGACGGATCGCGAAACTGCACGCTGTCGTCCTCCCAGAAGCAGACTTCGCAAATCTCGTAGCTGCCACGCTCCTCGCTCGTCAGCGTGAGGAGACCACAGCACGGACATGGAAATCTCTGCATTGCGCTCGGGCCCCCGCCCCTAGCCGACGTGCTCGCGCTCCACCCAGTTCTGCACGAAGAACTCCCCCGCCTTGTACGAGCTCCGCACGAGCGGCCCCGCGGCCACGAACTTGAACCCCATCACCGTCCCGAGCTGCTCCAGCCCCTGGAACACCTCGGGCCGCACGAAGTCCACCACCGGCAGGTGCTTCTCCGTCGGCCGCAGGTACTGGCCGAGGGTGAGGATGTCGCAGTCCACCGCGCGCAGGTCCTCCATCGCGGCCACCACTTCGTCCTGCGTCTCGCCCAGGCCCAGCATGAGCGAGCTCTTGGTGCGCATGCCGCCCGCCTTGTAGTGCGCGAGCACGTCCAGGCTCTGCTGGTACGCGGCGCGGCGGTCGCGGACGGAGGGGGTCAGGCGCTTCACCGTCTCGAGATTGTGCGCCGCCACCGTGGGCTGCGCGTCGATGATCATGTCCAGCGCGCGCACGCGGCCCTGGAAGTCCGGGGTCAGCACCTCGACCAGCGTCTTCGGCGCGGCCCGACGCAGCTCGATGATGGCCTGCGCGAAGTGGCTGGCGCCGCCGTCCTCGAGCTCGTCGCGGTTGACGCTCGTGACCACGAGGTAGTCGAGGCCGAGCCGGCCCACGGCCTCGGCCAGGTGTCGCGGCTCGAGCGGATCGAGCGCGCCCGGCGTGCCGGAGGCCACGTCGCAGAAGCGGCAGCCACGGGTGCAGACGTCGCCCATCAGCATCACGGTGGCGGTGCCCGAGCCCCAGCATTCGCCCACGTTCGGGCAGCTCGCCTCTTCGCAAACCGTGTGGAGTTTCAGCTCCTTGAGCGTCTTCTTGACCTGCTCATAGCGCCCGCCGCCCGGCATGCGGACCTTGAGCCACTCGGGCTTGGGCGCACGCGGCTGCTGCTGCCCGCGACCGATCTGAACCAGAGCCATGCGCGGCGTTGTAACCGAGATCGCGGACGATTGCGACTGGGGCGGCTACCAGACGCAGCGGACGCCGCCCCAGTCGTGCAGGATCTGATCTTTCGTCAACAACGGCACGTTCCGCTGCAGCGCCGTCGCCGCGATCACCCGGTCGGCCGGGTCGCGATGCTCCCACTCGAGCGCGACGCTCGCGAGCCAGAGGTCGGTGTCCACGGGCACGATCTCGACCGCCTTCGACCGCGCGACCCGCCTCGCCAGCTCGTCGACGCTCACGCCCAGCTCGAGCTGCCCGCGCTCCACCTTGATGGCGAGCTCCCAGAACGAGATCGAGCTCACCCAGCCGCGCTCGTCTTCCATGCGCGTCAGGGCCGTCTTGGCCTTGCGCGAGAGCTTGTCTGGATCGAGGGCCCACCAGAGGAGCGCGTGGGTGTCGAGGACCATCATGTCTCGGGCCACTCGGCCGCGGTGGGCGCGAGGACGTCGCCCCTGTAGCGCACGCGGCCGCGCACGTCGGCGAAGAGCTCGCTCGCTGTCTGCTGCGCGCGCACGGCGGTCACGCGCACCACGGGCCGGCCGCGGTCGGTGACCACGAGCTCCTCGCCGGTCTCCTCGACGCGGCGGAAGTACTCGAGCATGCGGGCCTTGAGCGCGGCCTTGGAGACGGTGACCATGGGGCGATTATGACCATGGTCATGACCAGGGTCAAATCAGCCTCATGCTCGACCTCGCGATGCGCCTACCCCCGATT
>JAFEBC010000635.1 GCA_018266095.1 Deltaproteobacteria bacterium | reverse complement strand
TCCTCTTCAACCGCTCGAACCTCGCCACCGCGCACACCGACGGCCGCTGCGGCACGCCGGGCCTGACGTGCGATCAGCTCGACTTCGACAAGCACATGCTGACGCTCGGCACCGCGCTCACCTGGTAGCGCCCCGGGCGCGCGCCCTGTGCGGACGCGCGCGGCCAGGGCTGAAGCTGTTCCACTCCGCCGCCGAGGTGAACGGGAATCTACAACGACCCGCGCCCTTACGAGGCCTGCGATCGCCGGCGGCGGTTCATGAAGACCGCCGCGAGGCCCACCAACGCGAGCACGCCCGCGCCCGTCTGGTCGCAGCCGCGCGTGCCGATGGAGCCGAGGCACTGGCCGTTCTGCGAGAGCGAGCCGTCGGGGCAGGTGAACTGGCCGCCGTCCGCCTGGCCCGCGTCGTTGCCCGGATTCGGATTGCCCGCGTCGTTGCCGTTGCCGGTGCCCGCGTCGTTGCCCGAGCCCGCGTCATTGCCCGAGCCCGCGTCGGTGCCCGCGTCCGTGCCGCCGGTGGGGATGCCGCTGGTGTCGAGCGTGCACGTCGGGTGCGAGACCGCGGTGCGCGTGGGCGCCGTGCCGCCGATGATGTCCACGCTGAACGCCGCGAACGACGCCGCGCCGCCCGAGTTCTCCACCTGGAAGTACCAGTCGCCTTCGGCGATGGCGTGGCTGTCGTCGCCGGACACGTTGGTGCAGTTGTCGCAGCTCGAGCCCGAGATGGTGGCGGTGGTGGTCTTGGTGCCGCCCGAGATCGAGCTGCCGCAGTCGAGGTACGGCACCGTCCACGAGCCCGTGCCCGGGTAGGTCCAGTCGGCCGACTCGCCGCTGCCGTTGACCCCGTGCGCCACCGGCTTGCCGTACGAGATCTTGAGGTTGCCCGTGCCGCCCGCCGAGATCACGATCGGCCCGAGCTTCACCTGGGGCGTCACGTCGCACACGTTGACCTTGATGCCGGTCGCGCCCGCGGGCACGTGCAGCTTCCACTGGAACGAGCCCGGCACGCCGTCGAAGCCCGAGGGCACAGAGCCGCTGCCGTAGAGCTCGGCCTTCGAGTATTAGAAGGCCTTCCACGCGTTCTGCACGTAGGTGTCGTTGAAGGGCTTCTCGCCCGAGTACACGGTGACGAGCTGGCCGTCGCAGTCGGGGATGGCGTGCCGCTGCGCCACGCAGTGCACGTAGTCGCCGGCCGCGTTGCCGTAGGCGTTGCGCACCTGGCCCTCGAAGAGGCTGGCGTAGACGCTGAAGGTCTGCTGCTCGCTGGGGAGCGCGATGAGCTGCTGCAGCGCCTTGAACATGGTGGGCGAGGCCACCGACTGGTACGTCGCGCCGCTCGGCACCGGGATGGGCTTCAAGCCCTGGAACGCCTCGTAGGTGAACTCGGCCCACACCTCGCCGTCGTCGTGCGCCTCGCCGCTGCGGCCCGGGTTGGTGGCGTTGCCGTCGCCCTGGCAGGTCTTGAGGAAGTCCGGGCCCTCGTCGCGGATGTAGCCCGCGGGGCCGACCGGGATGGTCTGGCCGAGGAGCGAGATCTCGTCGCGCGCGTCGAACTCGGCGAGGTACGGATCGTTCACGCCCGGCTCCATGAACGAGAACGTGTCGGCGTTGCCCTCGTTGATGGCGAGCGGATCGACGAGCAGGCCGCCCGCGTGCGCGACGGGGAAGAGCACGTCGGGCGCGTGGATGGTGTCGCCGATGGCGCCGCAGGCCGCGTGCGTCATCTCGTGGAAGACCACCTCGCCGTCGTAGGCGAAGTCGACCGACGAGCCCTGGCCGAAGACCATGATCTTGTTCGCCGGGTCGAAGAAGGCGTTGTCGAGCGCGCTCGCGCCGCCGCCGCCGATGAGCCCCGCGCCGCCCGAGGTGTAGGCGTTGGGGAAGCCGGGGATGAGCGGCAGGCCCACGAAGCTCGGGTCGAGCGAGTCCATGAAGCGCGAGTGGATGTCGACGAAGTAGTACGCCTGCAGCTCCGACATCTGGTCCGTGGTGCTGGTGGTGTAGTCGGTGAGGTTCGAGGGGATGAAGTCGCCGTTGCCGTCGGCCTTGAACGTCTGCGTGCAGGCGGTGGTGCTGTAGGTCGTGCCGCCCTTGCAGTTGTAGACGCTGGTGCGGCCCTGGTGCTGCACCGGGTTGCCGCTGAGCGTGCCGTCGCCCTTCAGGCCCTGCAGCGTGACCATCTCGGCGGGCGCGCAGGTGTCGTACTTCTTGTTGCCCTTGGAGTCGGTGGTGATGTTGCACGCGGCCGGCGGGACGGTGGTCGCGTACGGCTTGCTCGGGCTGATGCGGTAGAGCTTGGCCTGGTTCGCGTAGCGCAGCATCGGCATGGCGAGGCCCGCGCGGCCCGTGTTGCCGTCGACGGACACGCGGAAGCTCTTGTACGGCTTCTGCTGCACCACGGCCGCGAGGTACGTCGCGTGCAGGCCGTCATCGGCGACGCTGTAGCCCTTGGCCACCCACGCCACGTCACCGGGGAAGCTGGCGAGCGCGGCGCGGCGGGCCGCCTGCTCGTCCACGCGGAAGTCGCTCACGATGGCCGGCAGCGCGCCGATCGAGCTGGCGCTGGTGATCTCGCCGCGGGCGCCGATGCCCACCGTGACGTGACCGCCGAAGACGGTCAGGCCGTTCACCGTGCGCTCGAACACCAGCGGCCCCGACTCGCCCGCGAGCAGGCCCTTGCGCAGCACCAGCACATCGCTGTCGCGCACGCCGAAGGCCGCGCCGTGCTCGGACAGGAACGTGCGCGCCGCGAGCTCCGCGTCCACCTCGCGCGGGGCGACCGACAGGTCCAGCGCCAGGCCGATCTCGCCGTGCCGGGCGGGGAGGAAGCGCGCCTCGGGTGACGCGCGCACGAGGGCGTCGATGGCCTCGTCCCGGGCGCGGGTGTCGGCGAGGGGAGCGGCGAGCGTGGTGATCGCGAGCAGAGCGGTCAGCATGACGGTGTGTCCTTGTGGCTCTCGAGGTGCCGACGCCTGAAGGGGCGTCCGATGAAAAGGGAGCGGAGACTAGGTCCCACTCCGGCCTGCCTGGCATCGGTCAGACGTGGGAGGGGGATTCGCGGGTGCGATACCAGGAAAATGCAATGACTGAGTAGTCACTCAGTCATGGCGTGCGCCCCGCGCGGGTTCGTGATCTGGTCGACGATGGCGGCGTTCACGTCCAGCGCGTGCGTCAGCGGCCCCATGTGCCCGGCGCCCGGGAAGACCACGAGGCGCGCCTTGGGCAAGGTGGCCGCGAGCTTCTGCATCACCTTGCGCTCGGCCGGCGGCGTGAGCGGGCCGGTCATCAGCAGCGCGGGCATGTCCAGCTTCGCGTAGGCCGAGGCCGGGGTCGTGTCGTTCACCAAGGCGCGCGCCCCGTCGTGCATCGCCCTTCCTGCGCGGGCGAAGTCGCGCTGCGCCTCGGGGCGCATGAAGCCCCACGCGCCGCGTCCGCTCCAGTAGCCGACGAAGCCCGCCATCCACTCCTCCTGCTCCTCGGCGGTCTGGCCCCAGCCGAACTTCACGCGCCCCAGATCGTCCTTCCACTCCGGGTCCTTCTCGCGATCGAGCAGGCCGAAGGCGACCGGGTCGTAGAGCGACAGCGAAGCCACGCGCGCGGGATCGCGCAGGGCGAGCTTGAGCGCCAGCATGCCGCCGAACGAGTGCCCGACGAGGTGGAACGGCTTCACCGCGCGCTGGAGGTGCCGCTCGAGCAGCTCCAGATCGCGCTCGAAGTCGTACGGCTGGTCGTTGGGCCAGGGCGGGGTGGTGCCGTGACCGATGAGGTCGGGCGCGAGCGTGACGAGGCCGCGCTTGCGCAGCTCGGTCTCCACGGAGCGGAACTGCCGCCCAGCGAGCCCGCTGGAGTGGAGCAGCATGACGTTCAACGGCGCGTCGGCCTCGGCACGCTTCGAGTCTGGTCCAGTCACGACGCATGCCATATCGTGACTCACCCGGGAGACACCACATGGCCCACGAGACGCACGCGCTCACGAACGCCGACGGCACCTTCGACCTCCACGTGTTCACGCCTGCGGGCGCCGGCCCCTGGCCCGCGGTCTTCTTCTGCATGGACGGCGGCGGCGTGCGGCCCACGCTCTTCGCCATGTGCGAGCGCCTCGCGGCCAACGGCTACCTGGTGGCCCTGCCGGATCTCTTCCACCGCTCGGGCAAGTACGATCCCACGGAGGTGTTCGCCATGGTGGCGGATCCGGCGCGGCGCCCGCACTGGTTCCAGACCTACTTCCTGCCGGCCACCAAGATGGAGAACTTCAAGCGCGATGCTGAGTGCGTACTCAACCATCTCTCCGCGCGCGCCGACGTGCTGCAAGCGCGCCTGGGGACGGTGGGCTACTGCCTGGGCGGGAACCTCGCGCTCAAGCTCGCCGGCCTCTTCGGAGCGCGCGTGAGCGCGGCCGCGTCGTTCCACGGCGGCGGCCTCGCAGCCGATTCGCCCGACAGCCCGCACACGCTCGCGGCGCAGATGAAGGCGCGCCTGTACATCGGGGCGGCCACCGACGACGGCTCGTTCCCCGAGGCGATGAAGGACAAGCTCGTCGCCACGCTCACGGCGGCCGGCGTGCAGTTCGCGCTCGAGACCTATCCGGCACGCCACGGCTTCGCCATCGAGGACCACTACTCGGGCTACGATCGCGCCGCCGCCGACCGCCATTGGGCGACGCTGCTGCAGTTCTTCGCGGAGACGCTCAAGACCTGACCCGCGGACGCTCTGCCGCTCATCCCGATGCTGTCGCTGGCGCCCGAGATGACGGACGCCGGGTCGGTGGAGTCCACGGAGCGTTCGCGAGAGCGCGCGCCCGCATTCCTGAGTGTTCACTCAGGAATGAGGAGCACCCGGGAAGACGTAGTCCTTGAACTGCTCGCGCAGCCTCGTCTTGAGGATCTTCCCCGTCGCGCCGAGCGGGATGGCGTCCACGAACTTCACGTCGTCGGGCAGCCACCACTTGGGCACCTTCCCCTCGTAGTGCGCGAGCACCTCCTCGCGCGTGACCTGGGCTCCCGGCTTCTTCACGATGAGCAGGAGCGGCCGCTCGCTCCACTTGGGATGCGGGAGCCCGATCACCGCCGCCTGCGCCACGCCCGGGCAGGACATGGCCAGGTTCTCCAGCTCGATGGAGCTGACCCACTCGCCGCCCGACTTGATCACGTCCTTGCTGCGGTCGGTGATCTGCATGTAGCCGTCGGCGTCGATGGTGGCCACATCGCCGGTCGGAAACCAGCCCGCGCCCTGCGCGTCCTTGACCAGCGGATCGGCCTCGCCGCGGAAGTACTCACGCACCACCCAAGGTCCCCGCACGAACAGGTGCCCGTAGGTCTTGCCGTCCCAAGGCAGCTCCGCGCCCGCGTCGTCCACGATCTTCATATCGACGCCGAAGATGGCGTGCCCCTGCTTCTCGAGCAGCTTCTGCTGCGCCTCCACGGGCAGCGCCAGGTGCTTGTTCTGCAGCTTGCAGAGCGTGCCCAGGGGAGACATCTCGGTCATGCCCCAGGCGTGGATCACCTCGACGCCGTACTGCTCGCGGAAGGCGCGGATCATCGAGGGCGGGCAGGCCGAGCCGCCGATGATGGTTCTTTGTAACGATACAAAACGAAGATTGTGTTGAGACAAATGGTTGAGCAGCCCGAGCCACACCGTGGGCACGCCGGCGGAGAAGGTGACCTTCTCGCTCTCGAAGAGCTCGAAGATCGACTTGCCGTCGAGGGCGGGGCCGGGGAACACGAGCTTGGCGCCCACCAGCGGCGCGGCGTAGGGGATGCCCCAGGCGTTGACGTGGAACATCGGCACCACGGGCAGGACGCTGTCTCGGGCGGAGAGCGACATGGCGTCCGGCAGCGCGGCGGCGAACGCGTGCAGCACGGTGGAGCGGTGCGAATAGAGCGCGCCCTTGGGATTGCCGATGGTGGCCGAGGTGTAGCAGAGGCCGCAGGCGTCCTCTTCGTCGAGCACGGGCCAGCGGTAGCCATCGCTGCCGCTCTCGAGGAGATCCTCGGAGCAGAGCAAGGTCAGGCAGGCCTTGGTGGAGGGCAGGCCGTCCCGCGCACAGAGGGCGACGAACCCCTTGACCGTCGGGCACCGCGGCGCGAGCGCTTCGAC
>JAFEBC010000634.1 GCA_018266095.1 Deltaproteobacteria bacterium | reverse complement strand
GGCCTTGCCGCTGAGCGCCACGCGCCCGTCCGCCAGCGCGCCGATGTCGGTGGCCTCGACGAGGATGCCGTCGAGCGAGCGGTGGTGCAGCACCGCCAGCGTCTCGGGATCGAAGGCGTAGACCTGGGGCACGCCGAGCGGATCCTTGCCCACGCCGAACAGGTACGTGTCGTTGGCCGCGAGCAACTGGAACTCCTGGCCCGGGATCTCGGCGCTCGAGAGCGGCTGCCCGCCCGGCGCGACGCGGGTGACGCGGCCCTTGATGCCTGCGTAGACCGCCGTGAGGTCCCAGTTGGGAGCGAGCCCGAGCGGCTCGTCCCCGAGCGGCGCGACCACGCCTTCGTTCGAGATGACCGCGCGGATGAGCTGCGAGGCCATGAGCAGTTGCCCGCTGACGAAGGCGATGCCGGGCGGCCGGTGCAAGAGGCGCGTGGTGCCGAGCGGTGTGGCGTACTGGATGTGGCCCTGCCCGCGCAGCATGAACGGATCGGCGCTCGGATCGCTCACGCCCGCCGGCGTGGTCACCGAGAAGTTGCCGCTGAGATCGTAGTAGTCGCCGTTGGGGACCTGCACGATGAGCCGGCCCTGGTCGTCCTTGCCGAACGCGCGCGCGGTGCGGTTGGCGAAGGTGATGACGTTGCTCGTGGCGTCCGGGTCGAAGTTGCGGCCGGCGATGTAGAGATAGTCGCCGACGAAGGCCTGCTCGGGCTCGAACGAATCGATCACCGGCCGCGCGTCGGCCGCGGGGACATCGAGGTTGCGGGAGCAGGCGGACGTGGCCAGGACAGCGAGCAGGAACCATCGCATCCGCGCATGCTACACGAGTCGCGCGAGGGGGACAGGGGGCGTTGATTGCCAGAGCATTTCGGCGCCGCCTCGCGCTGCTGGGGAGCGCGTCCGTCTAGCCAGCCGCTGGGACGGGCGTCGCGACCTCGAACTTCCGCGGCGCCCGCGTCACCTGCAGCGCCAGGAACGCGGCCATCAGGCACAGCGCGCCCGACGTCAGGAACGCCGCCCGATAGTCCCCCGACTGCGTGCGCACGACGCCCGCGCCCAGCGCCGCCAGGCTCGCGCCGATCTGGTGCGCGGTGAACACCCAGCCGAACACGATGGGCGCGTCCTCCTTCCCGAACGCGTCGGTGGCCAGCTTCACCGTGGGCGGCACGGTGGCGATCCAGTCGAGGCCGTAGAACACGGTGAACACGTTGAGCCCCGAGCCCGCCTCGACGAGCGCGTGCGGCAAGAGCAAGAGCGAGAGCCCGCGCAGGGCGTAGTAGGTGAAGAGCAGCTTGCGGCTGTCCCAGCGGTCGGTGAGCCAGCCGCTGATGGTGGTGCCGAAAAGGTCGAAGATGCCCATGGTGGCGAGCATGCCGGCCGCGCGCACCTCGGGGATGCCGTGGTCCATGCACGCGGGGATGAGGTGCGTGCCGATGAGCCCGTTGGTGGACGCGCCGCAGATGAAGAAGGTGCCGGCGAGGAGCCAGAAGTCCTTCGAGCGCACGCCGCGGCCCAGCGCCCCGAGCGCGAGCGAGGCCGGGCTGCCGGCGCGAGGCTTGGGCGGCGTGTACGAGTCGTCCGCGCCGTAGGGGAGCTGGCCGATGGCCGCGGGTGATTCGCGCACGAAGAGGGCCGCGACGGTGCCGGCCACCAGCGCGGCGACCGCCACCAGCCCGAGCGCGCTGCGCCAGCCGGACTCCTCCGAGAGCTTCGCGAGCAAGGGCAGGAACAGGAGCTGTCCCGTCGCGGTCGAGGCCGTGAGCGCACCCAGCACCACGCCGCGCCGCGCGTGGAACCAGCGGTTCACCACCGAGGTCCCGAGCACCATCGCGGCCATGCCGGTGCCCGCGCCCACGAGGCCACCCCACAGCAGCACGAGCTGCCACGGCTCCTTGATCTGCGTCGCCAGGAGGAGCGCAGCCGCGAGCAGGGCCATCGCCAGCGCCATGGTCCGCCGCGCCCCGATGCGCTCGACGATGGCCGCGCAGAACGGACCCATCAGCCCGTACAGCAAGAGGTTCACCGAGATGGCGCTGGAGATGGTCGCGCGCGACCAGCCGAACTCGTGCTCGAGCGGCACGATGAGCACGCCGGGCGTCGAGCGGATGGCCGCGGACACGAGCAGGACCACGAAGGTGGCGGCGAGGACGAACCAGGCGCGGTGGATGCGGGTCATGGGTGAGCGGCCTCCGATGGCGACGCACTCTAACGGCGGCGCGTGGCGTGTCACGCCTCAGGAATGAATAGATGTTATTCATTTCTGCATGACGGATTGGGACGATCTGCGGCTGCTCCTGGCCGTCTCGCGCGCGGGCACGCTGCAGGCCGCCGCGGAGGCCTTGGGCACGAGCCAGCCCACGCTCTCGCGGCGCATGGCCACGCTGTCAAAGCGGCTGGGCGCGACGCTGCTGCAACGACAGGGCTCGAAGCTCGCGCCGACCGCGGCGGGCCTGCGCGCAGTGGCGCACGTCGAGCGCATGGATCACGAGGCGCAGGAGCTGGCGCACGCGGTCTCCGGCCTCGACCGGCGGCCGCAGGGCAGCGTGCGGCTCACCGTGCCCGAAGGCTTGGGCGTGCGCGTGTTCGCCCCGCGGCTGATGGACTTCCTGCGCCGCCACCCGGGGCTCGACCTCGTGCTCTTCGCCGAGTCCGCCGTGGCGAACCTCTCTCGCAGTGAGGCCGACCTGGCCCTGCGCCTCGTGCGCCCGGAGCAGCGCGAGCTCGTCGTGCGCACCGTGGCCCGCACGCCCTTCTCGCTCTACGCGACCCCGCAGTACCTGCGCGACCACCCACGCCCGCGCGGCGCCCTCCTCGGGCCAGAGGACGAGCTCGTGGCCCTGCACGAACAGCAGACCGGTCCGCTCGAATCAGAGTGGCTGCGCGCGAACTCGAACGGCGCCCGCTTGCGTGTGCGCGTGCGCTCCGCGTTGGCGATGCAAGAGGCCGTGCTGGCGAGCGCGGGCATCGGTCTCTTGCCGCGCTACCTCGGCGAGCACCCATCCCTGCGCCGAATCGGCGACCCGCTCCTGGTCCGCCCGATCTATCTCGTGTCGCACCGCGCACTGGCGCGTACCGCCCGCCTGCGGCTCGGCATTCGCTTCGTGGAGGAATGCCTGCCTTGGATCTAACAGATCGCGTTGGGGGTCCAGGGGGAGCGGAGCTCACCCCTGGTGGAGGTTCCCGCCAGGGAACCGGATCGTGGAGCGCACTGATCTCGGGCTAGGGCCGCGGCATCACCCACCGCATCGCCGCATAGTCTCAGGGGGAGCGGAGCTCACCCCTGGTGGAGTTAGTGCCCGTCGTCCAGCTTGCGGCCGCCCTCTTCCGGCGGCAGCGGCGCCACCGTCGTGGTCGGCGCGCGGTACGTGATCGGATCGCTCGCGTGCTCGACGGCCGGGCCCTTCAGGAGCGCCTGCTTGTCGAACACCGCCAGCGGCCGCGACAGCACCGCGGGCGCGTGCGTGCCGGTGTCCATGCGGATGGCGTCCTTCGGGCACGCCTCCACGCAGAACCCGCACACGATGCAGCGCAGCTCGTCGATCTCGAACCGCACCGGGTACTTCTCGATGTGGTCCCCGTCGTACTCGCCGGCCTCGATGTAGATGCACTGCGCCGGGCACGCCGTCGCGCACATGTAGCAGGCCACGCAGCGCGGCCGCCCATCGGTGCGCATCGTCAGGCGGTGCATGCCGCGATATCCCGGCGGATAGGGCTTCTGCTCCTCGGGATAGTTGATCGTCGACACGAGGTTCACGCCCGTGCCCTTGCGATCGAGGATCTCCGGGTTCGGATCGCGGAACCCGAACAGGTTCTTGAAGAAGTGCCGGGCGATGACCACCATGCCCTGCACGGCTTCGCGGATGTAGACGCGCTCGCCGGGCTTCAGATCAGGCGCGGGCGCCGCGTGCTGCTCGTGAGTGCTCATCACTGCAACTCCAGTCGTCGTTCAGCCGCCAGGGGCGGCCCGGCCAGGAGTCTGGCCGTCAGCGGAAGGAGGCTCATCGAGCTCTGCTCGATGAGGGAACCGCAGGTTCCTCCAATGGGACTAGTCCTGCCCATCTCGATCCTCCGATTCAAATCCACAACTCCAAAGCAGGACTAGTGCGCTCCCGCGTGTGCGTCGGTGGCGTGTGCGTCCCTGCCATGCGCGTCGTGCCCGTGCGCGTCGGCCTGCTCTTCCTTCTTCTTCTGCGAGAACGCCACGAAGAGGATGATCGCCGCCCACTCGATGAGGCCCATCCACGCCAGGCCCTCGCGGCCGCCGGCCAGGAACACGCCCGCCGACAGCGCCACGTTGATGAGCGACAGCGGCAACATCTGCTTCCAGCCGAGCCGCATGATCTGGTCGTAGCGGAACCGCG
>JAFEBC010000633.1 GCA_018266095.1 Deltaproteobacteria bacterium | reverse complement strand
GCGATGCTGGGGTTCGCCTCGACGGACTTCGTCATCACCATGACGCTCTCCGCGGCCGACGCGGCGGAGCACGCGGTGCACAATCCGCTCCTGCATCCGTACATCGGTGATCACCAGATCACCATCACCTGCTTCCTCCTCATCCTGCTCGCGGGCGTGTTCCTCAAGGGCTTCACCGAGGCCATCGGCGTGGCCACGCTGCTCTGCGTGCCGTACCTGCTGCTCAACGCCCTGGTCACCGCGCGCGGGCTGATGGAGCTGTGGCACCGGCCCGAGCTGCTCGTGGGCTGGAAGGTCGCGCTCCTGGCGAAGGGCAGCCCGACCGCGCTCCTGCTCGCGTCGATCTTCGTCTTCCCGCGGCTGGCGCTGGGCCTCTCCGGCTTCGAGACGGGCGTGTCGGTGATGCCCACGATCGAGGGCTCGGAGCCGGCGGGCAGCAAGGCGCCTCCGCGGCGGCGCATCCAGGGCACGCGAAACCTGTTGGTCGCGGCGGCCTCGATCATGAGCGTGATGCTGCTGACCACCTCGCTGGTGACCACGACGCTCATCCCCGCCGCGGACTTCGAGAAGGGCGGCCCCGCGAACGGGCGCGCGCTGGCGCACCTCGCGCATGAGCTGATGGGCCCGGTGGTGGGCTCGGCGTACGACTTCATCACCATCGCCATCCTCTGGTTCGCGGGCGCGTCGGCGATGGCGGGCATGCTGAACCTCATCCCGCGCTACCTGCCGCGCTTCGGCATGGCGCCGAAGTGGGCCGAGCACGCGCGCCCGCTGGTGCTGATGCTGCTCGCGATCGATCTGTTGGTGACGTTCATCTTCCAGGCCGATGTCGACGCGCAGGGCGGTGCGTACGCGACGGGCGTGCTGGCGCTGATGCTGTCCGCCGCGGTGGCCGTGGCCATGTCGCTCTGGCGGGAGGGCAAGGGCATCGAGCTGCCCGGCATGCACTCGGCCACGCAGCGGCGCGCGAAGACCTTGTCGATCTACTTCTGGCTGGTGGCGGTGGTGTTCGCGTTCACCTTCTTCGACAACATCCTCTCGCGGCCCGACGGCCTCATCATCTCGGTGATCTTCATCGCCGCGATCGTGGTGATGAGCACGGTGTCGCGCGTGGCGCGCGCCGATGAGCTGCGCGTGGAGACGCTCATCTTCGACGATCCCGACTCGGAGAACCTCTGGAAGGAGATGCGCGGCAAGAAGGTGAACCTCGCGCCGCTGCGCACGGATTCGCCGGACCGGCGCCGCTCGAAGATGCGCGCGCTGCGCAAGACGCGCCTCGATTCGAAGGTGGCGATGGTGCACATCGAGCCGAGCGACGATCGCAGCTCGTTCGGCCAGGAGATCCGGCTGTGGATCGAGCGGATCCCCGAGGGCTACTTCATCCACGCACGCAACGCGGCGGCCATCCCGAACGCGATCGCGTACCTCTCGGAGCAGCTCGATCCGATCGCGATCTACTTCGACCTTTCGCTGGAGAATCCGCTCGATCAGACGCTGCGCTTCTTGCTGTTCGGCGAAGGGGAGGTCGGGGTGATGGTCTATCAAATCCTGGTGCGCTACTGGCGCTCGTCGAATGAAGAGGACGTGCGGCCGGACATCTATCTGGTGAGCCGATGAGCGCGATGGCGCGGGGGCGAGAGGGGCGCGCGGCCGGCCTGCGCGTGCTGGTGTCGCGAGCGGCCGTGTGCGCGTTGGTGGCGCTGTCCGGGTGCAAGGCGTATGAGCCCATCGACGGCACGCAGGCCTTGCAGGACTATGAGGCGGACGCGTTCTGGGAGACGCCCTTTCCGAATCCGATGCGCGTGCTGGCGGACGGCTCGATCGACGTCTATCGCTTCCCCAATCCAGGGAACGAGCCGCTCGTGGAGAAGGTGCGCAGCCTGCTGCAGCGCGACGCGCGCGGCTTCGGGCGGACGAGCGCGATCTTCTTTCCCCTGACGGCGCCGATCGGCGACCTGAGCCGCGTGGTCACGTTGCACAGCAGCGGCGGCGTGAAGGTGCAGGCGCCGGCGGCGTTCGTGCTCGATCTCGACGCGCACAACACGCTCGTCGACACGGTGAACGAAGCGCTCGCCGACTCGGGGCCGTTCGGTGAGCGGCGCCCGATGGCGGTGCTGCGGCCCGCGCGCGGACATCCGTTCGCGGCGGGGCACCTGCACGCGGCGGTGATCCTGCGCGCGGCGCTCGACGCCAACGGGAGCCGGCTCGGCGTGCCGCTCGATCTCGCGAAGATCGTGGCGCGGGTGCGGCCCAACGGCATGAGCCCCGAGGCGTTCGGCGACTACGACCGGGTCCTCACGCTGCTCGAAGCGCAGGGCATCCTGCGCCAGGACGTGGCCGCGCTCACCGTGTTCCGCACCGCGCCCGCCGATCCGACCATGACCCAGGTGCGCGACGCGGCGCTGGCGAAGGGCCTCCTCGACGGCAAGCCGATGACCAGGCGCGCGCAGTACGAGGACTACTGCGTGTACGGCGGGAC
The DNA here is from genome assembly GCA_018266095.1 of Deltaproteobacteria bacterium. Classification (GTDB taxonomy): domain Bacteria; phylum Myxococcota; class Myxococcia; order Myxococcales; family 40CM-4-68-19; genus CAIWCD01. The sequence continues at coordinate 12,642 of JAFEBC010000633.1, read as the reverse complement.
CGTCCGCATGCCCAGCTTCCAGAGCGGCGTGCCGCCGTTCGCGGACACGGGCGGCGGGTGGCGCTTCGATGATCAGGGCGCGCCCATCTTCCAGGAGTACGACGAGGCGAACCTCTTCGTGACCGTGCCGCGCGCGCCGATGCCGAGCGGCGGCTGGCCGGTGGTGCAGTACATCCGCGCGGGCGGATCCGGAGAGGTCCCGCTCGCGGATCGTGGGCCGCACGCGACCAACGGCGGCGGGGCGCCCGCGGGGAGCGGCCTGGCGACCCACTTCGCGCGCGCGGGCTACGCGGGCGTGCAGGTGGATGGCCCGGTGGGCGGCCTGCGCAACACCACGGGCGGCGACGAGCAGTTCCTGGTGTTCAACGTGCTCAACCCCGAGGCGCTGCGCGACAACCTGCGCCAGACCGCGGTGGAGCTGTCGCTGCTCGCGCGCAAGCTGGACAGCTTCACGTTCGACACGCACGACTGCGAGGGCGCGGCGCCGTCGATCCGCTTCGATCCCACGCAGCGCGTGCTCTTCGGGCACTCCACGGGCGCCACCATCGCGCCGCTGGCGCTGGCCATCGAGGACCGCTTCGAGGCCACCGTGCTCTCGGGCGCGGGCGCGAGCTTCCTCGAGAACCTGCTGTGGAAGGAGAAGCCGCTGGCGGTGAGGCCGCTCGCCGAGGCGCTCTTGGGGTACACCGCGCTGCACCTCTCGCTCGGGCCGTCGGACCCGATCGTGCACTTCATCCAGTGGGCCGCGGAGCCGGCGGATTCGCAGCTCATCGCGCAGGACGCGATGGGGCAGAAGCGTCACGCGCTGGTGATCACCGGCATCGTCGACCGCTACATCCTGCCGCCGATCTCGCAGTCCCTGCTCATCCCGCTGGGCGTGCTGCCGGCCGGCCCGCAGCTCGATCAGCACACGGCGGAGGAGGCGATCTTCCCGTTCCAGCAGGACGCGCTGCGCGGCGCGTTCACGGGCGAGCTGCCGCTGGCCCTGCCGTACACCAACGCGGGCGGGCCTGTGCGCGTGGCGCTCCAGCACGCCGAGGACGGCATCGAGGACGGGCACGAGGTGCTCTTCCAGGAGCGCGAGCCCAAGCGGCAGATGCGCTGCTTCCTCGATTCGCTGCGCACGGGCGCGCCGCGCGTCCCGGCGCCCGACGTCAACGATGGTCCTTGCGGGCCGTAGCGCTGTCTGGTCTGTAGGCACGTGGGGAGTGACACCATGACGCTGCATCCGAACGCCGCAGAGGCGCTCTTCGTGAAGCCCGAGGTGTTGAACGAACGCGCGCGCGAGGCGATCGTGGAGGCGAAGCGGTCGGCCGACGCGCTGCGTGCCTTGCCCGCGGGAGCGCCCGGCGACGAGGCGATGCGCCTCTGGGACGCGGCCACGGCGGCCATCGGGAACGCGTCGGCGGTGGCCAGCGTGGCGCGCAACGCGCATCCGGATCAGAAGATGCGCGAGGCCGCCGAGAAGGCCGAGCAGGAGCTCGAGGACTTCGCCAGCACGCTGTCGCTGGATCCCGCGCTGCACCGCGCGCTCGAATCGTCCAACGCGGACGCGCTCGATCCGGCCACGCGCTTCTACCGTCAGCGCACGCTGCAGAACCTGCGCAAGAGCGGCGTGGACAAGGACGACGCCACGCGGGCGCGGCTGCGCGCGATCCACGAGGAGTTGGTCAAGGTTGGTCAGGAGTTCAGCCGCAACATCATCGAGGACGTGCGCAAGGTGGCGCTCGAGCCGCGCGAGCTGCAGGGCCTGCCGGACGACTGGATCCGCGCGCGCAAGCCGGGGCCGGACGGCAAGATCGTGGTGACGACGGATCCGCCGGACTACGTGCCCTTCATCAGCTACGCGCAGGATCGCGGCGCGCGCGAGAGGCTGTGGCGCGAGACGCGGCTGCGCGGGCACCCGAAGAACCTCGGCGTGCTGCAGCGGATGCTGGAGCTGCGGCACGAGCAGGCGCAGATCGTGGGCTATCCGCACTGGGCCGCGCTGGCCACCGACGACAAGATGATCGGCTCGGCCGATCGCGCGCGCGAGTTCATCGAGAAGATCGCGGCCGCCGCCACGCCGCGGTCGGACAGCGAGATCGCGGAGCTGCGCGAGGAGGGCAAGCGCGGCGTGCTCGGCGATGCGCCCATCGAGCCCTGGGACGCGGAGGTGCTCAAGGAGGCCGTGCGCAAGCGCCGCTTCGCCTTCGACGCGCAGGCCGCGCGCGCGTACTTCGAGTTCGGCCGCGTGCAGTCGGGCCTGCTCGCGCTGGCCGCCAAGCTCTTCGGCGTGGAGTTCGCGCGCGTGGAGACGCCGGTGTGGCACGCGAGCGTGACCGCGTGGGACGTGCTGGAGCAGGGTGTGCGCGTGGGCCGCTTCTATCTCGACCTGCACCCGCGCGAGGGCAAGTACAAGCACGCCGCGCAGTTCTCGCTCGCCAACGGCCAGGCCGGGCTGCGGCTCCCGGAGGCCGTGCTGATGTGCAACTTCCCGGGGCCCACCGCGCCCGATGGCGGGCCGGCGCTGCTCGAGCACTCGGACGTCGTCACCTACTTCCACGAGTTCGGCCACCTCATGCACCACCTGCTCGGCGGCCGCGTGCGCTGGGCCGGGCAGTCGGGCGTCGCCACCGAGTGGGACTTCGTCGAGGCGCCCTCGCAGATGCTCGAAGAGTGGACCTGGGACGCCGACGTGCTGCAGGGCTTCGCGAAGCACCACGCGACCGGCGAGCCAATCCCGCGCGCGCTCGTGGGCCAGATGCGCGCCGCGCAGGAGTTCGGCAAGGGCCTGCAGGTGAAGCAGCAGATGTTCTACGCGGCCGTGAGCCTCGCCTTCCACGATCGCGACCCGCGCGGGCTCGACACCACGCGCACCATGGCCGAGCTGCAGTCGCGCTTCGCGCCGTTCCGCTACGTGGAGGGCACGTACTTCCACGAGTCGTTCGGCCACCTCGAGGGCTACTCGGCGCTCTACTACACGTACATGTGGTCGCTCGTGATCGCGAAGGACCTCTTCGGCGTGTTCCGCGCGCAGGGCCTGCTCGATCCGCGGCCCGCGCAGAAGTATCGGCGCGCCATCCTCGAGCCCGGCGGCAGCAAGCCGGCGGCGCAATTGGTGCGCGACTTCCTCGGGCGCGACAGCGACTTCCGCGCCTGGGAAGAGTGGCTCGCGCGCGACTGAGCGCGGCTTGACCGAATCGTCGCGAGGTGTGACGCATGTGGCCATGCGCGGGGTTGACGCGCGTCGTGTCAGCACGCATCGACTCGTCAGCCCCGCAGCCGCTCACAGCACCGGCTGCTCTGACGCTCAGGCCGCTCGTGCGCTCGCGCGGTCACCGGCTGCGCGCGCTCAGAACTTCGTCGCGCCGGGCGGCGGATCCGGCTCCCACTGGCCCGCCAGGAAGCCCGCGCCGTTCTTCCCCTCGGGCGTCGCGCCCTTCATCGCCGTCCACTGCGCGATGAGCAGCCCCACCAGCACGAGCCACATCAGCGTGTGCACGCGCTTGAACACGAGCGTCGGGTTCTCCAGCGCGCCCCACAAGAGCTTCGCCTCCGCCAGAGGCGAGGCGAGGCACAGCAGCACGGCCATCAAGAGCACATACAGCACCGGCAGCGCGCTCCACACGCCCGGCACGCCCAGCGCCTGCAGCGGATTGCGCGCCGCATAGCCGTGCGCGAAGAGCGGGATCACGATCTCGCGCAGCGGGTTGTAGGCCTCGAAGGGAAAGCCCTGCGTCACCATCGACGACGGCACAGTGGCGATCATGGCCGCGATGGCGCACGCGCAGAGCACGGCGAGGCCCGCGAGCCGCGCGGCAGGTGCGAGCCGCTGCAACGCGAGCGCGACGGTGATGGCCGCGAAGGGCACGAGCGGCGTGATGTAGCGGGGGCCGACCGTCCAGCCGCTGCGCCAGAGCGAGTGGTTCACCTGGAACAAGATGAAGTACAGGACCACGCACGCGCAGACGATCGCCACCGCGCGCTGCCGGGCCGAGGTCTCGCCCGTCGACGGCACGCGCCGCTCGCGCAGGAGCAGCATCGCGCCCAACACCAGACACGTCCACGGCGCCCAATGGAAGAGGCCCAGATACGGCGCGAACAAGCTCCCCCAGATGCGCTCGAACGACGGCGCGGAGATGCCCATGAACCCCGGCGCGAGGTCGCGCACGAAGCCCGCGTTCTCGAGCGTGGAGTACGGCGTGTGCCAGGGCGCGCCGAAGGCCACGGTGTGAAAGTGCGCGAGGAGCAGCGCGAACGGCAGCGTGCCCGCGAGCGAGATCGCGAGCAGCTTCGGTGTCGGGCGCGTCACCACGAGGAACCCGATCGCCACGATCACCGCCGCGGGCGCGCTCGGATACTCCATGCAGACGGCGCCCGACACGCCCACGCCCACGAGCAGCGCGCGCCGCACGTCGAGCACAGACGGCCAGAACGCCGCCAGCGCGCCCAGCGCCAGGAACACGCTCGCCAACTGGTGGCTCGCCAGCATCTGCCCGAACGTGAAGGACATCGAGCCCAGCGCGCCCGCCAGCGTGGCCACCGTCGCGATCGGCGCGTCGACCTCGTGCGCGCGCAGGAAGCGCCGCACCCAGAGCCACAGGAACACCGAGGGCAGGATGGCCAAGAGCCAGCGCAGCACGAACACCAGCTCGGTCTTGGTCGGCGCGCGGTGCTGCACGAGCGACACCGCGCGCTCCTGCAGCCACACGACGGGCGCCGCGAGCAGCGACGGCCCGGGCGCCTTGCCCGCGTACAGCGTCCCCGCGCACTCGGGCGGCCTGCGCGCGCGGTCGTCGCACACGAGCGCCTTGTCGTTCACCCAGCCCCACTCCTGGATGATGCGCCCCGTGTCCGCGAAGCGCCCGTTGGGGAGCTGCACGCGCTTGCCGATCGCGGACGTGGGCTCCTGGGCGATCGCGCGCGCCATGTACACGCGCACGAGCTCATTGGGGTTGTTGATGCGCGGGAAGAACACGAACAGCCACCCGTACGCGATCACGAGGAGCACGACGAGCCGCCGCTCGACGCGACGCGCTCCCTGGGGATCGGACTCGCTCACGAGACCCATGGTACGACACGCGGCATGATCCGCAGCGTCCTCGTTTCCCTCGCGCTCTGCGCGTGCGCCTTCATGCTCTCCTCGTGCCGCGGCACCGCGCCCACCGCTGCGCTCGGCGGACCCTCCCAGGCGGCCCACGCCGACGCCATCCCCAGCCGAGGCTGCGCCCTGAGCCCGCGCCTGCGCACGCAGCAGAACGGCGAACAGACCATCCATCGCCACCTCACCAGCGGCGGCCACGTGCGCCGCTTCGTGCTCGTGCTTCCCCCGGACGACTCCGCCACGCCGCGTCCGCTCGTGCTCAACTTCCACGGCCTCGTCGAGACGCCCGGCCTGCACCAGGCCTTGACGCGCATGGACGACGAGACCCGCAAGCGCGGCCTCGTGCTCGCGTACCCCGAGGGCTTCGGCAACTCGTGGAACGCCGGCTCCTGCTGCGGCCGCGGCCAGGACGAGCAGCTCGACGACGTCCGCTTCCTGCGCGAGCTCGTGTCGCAGCTCGGCGACGAGCTCTGCATCGACCTGCGCCGCGTCTACGCCACCGGCATCTCCAACGGCGGCATGATCTCCTGGCGCCTCGCCTGCGAGGCCTCCGACGTGTTCGCCGCCATCGCCCCCGTCGCCGGCGTCAACGTCACGCCCGCCTGCGCCCCCAAGCGCAACGTCCCCGTGCTCGCCTTCCACGGCACGGGCGACTTCGTCGTCACCCCCGAGGGCGGCCGCTTCTCCTTGCCCTCACTCGAGAGCACCATCTCCGCCGCCGAGTCCCGCAACGGCTGCACCGGCGAGCGCACCGTCCGCTACAAGCACGGCGACACCACCTGCACGAGCAAGCAGTGCCCCAGCGACGCCGACGTCATCCTCTGCACCATCGAGGGCGGCGGCCATACGTGGCCCGGCGGCACCGCGGCCCCGTGGCTCGGCGCGACCAGCACGGACATCGACGCGACCACGACGATCCTGGATTGGTTCGCGCAGCAGGCTCGCTGAAGCGATTGGCCCCCACCGCCAGCGCAGAACATCGGAATGGGGTGCTTGCCCGATCACTCACCGCAGGGACGCCGAAGCGCAGAAGTTGGGGTTGCCTTCTCGCGAATCACCTTCGGCGTTTCTGCGTCTCTGCGGTGAATCGTCGCTCTGGCACGGACGATCGAGTGATCGCCCGTGCCTGCGGGACTACTCCAGCACGCGCACCGGCAAGATCACCATCGCCAGCCCCGCGAACTGCAGCCGCCGCTGGATCTGGTACGCCGTCTCGTTGTGCAGGAAGCGATCGAACCACTGCTCGCGCTCGAAGATGAGCTTCCCCGCGAAGTAGATCGCGCGCGGATAGTCCTTCGCGATCTCCGTCGCCAGCTTCACGCACCCGCTGATCGCCTCGGTGCCCATCTCGATGCGGTACTCCGCCGGCACGCCGATGCGCTGCGCGAGCGCCACATACTGCTTGAGCGACTCCTCCGTCTGCTTCTTGACCCGCTCGACCTCCTCGACGCCCTGGAACGTCGCTGAGTCGACCACGCCCACGCTCATGAACACGACGTTGTGGAAGTGCCGCGGGAACAGGCGCAGCACCGTCAAGAGCGAGTGGATGCCCAGGCCCGAGAAGCCGCCGACGAGCAGCACCGCGGTGGCCTTCTTCTTCTCCAGCACCAGCTCCTTGGCCGGCATCTCCGTCGGCAGCGAGTCGCGGATCGAATCGAGCCGCCGCAGCCGCTCGGCCACGCTCTCGTAGTGCCGCCGGATGAGCACGCAGATGCCCACGAGGCCGCCGGTCACGAACACCGTGATCCACGCGCCCTCGAAGAACTTCTCGAACACGTTCACGACCAGGATGCCGAAGCAGAGCGCGAACGCGATGACGTGGATGCGGATCTGCTTCTTCCAGTCCGGGTGCTTCTTCTGCGTCTCCTTCTGCAGGAAGAAGCGGATCATGCCCGCCTGCGAGAGCGAGAAGGTCACGAACACGTTGATGGCGTAGAGCACCACCAGCGCGTCGACCGAGCCCTGCGTGATGAAGAGCATGATGATGCTGGTGCCGCCCATGAGCAGCACGCCGTTCTGCATGGTGAGGCGATCCGACAGCGCGCTGAAGCGGTGCGGCAGCCACGAATCGTGGCCCATGTTGGCCATCACGCGCGGCCCGTCGATGAAGCCCGCCTGCGCGGCCACGAAGAGCAAGAGCGCCTCGCTCAGGATGGTCAGCAGCACGAACCACTTGCCCACGTGGAACGGCCCGAGCTGGAAGTCGCCCGCGAGCTGCATCGCGAGCGTGTAGTTCATGGTCTGGCCGTCCTTGTGCGAGACCTGCATGAGCAGGTAGCCGAGGATGATGCCGCCGGCGGTCACGGCCAGGCTCACGGCCATGTAGACCATCGTGCGCTTGCCGGTGAGCACGCGCGGCTCGCGCATGATCGAGAGGCCGTTCGAGACCGCCTCGATGCCCGTGTACGTGCCGGCGCCGAGTGAGTACGCGCGCAGGAACAACGTCATCAGCGCCACGAAGCCCATGGTGCCGAGGTCGTGCGACAGGCCCGACGACACGTCGTGCGCGACCTTGCCGACGTTCCCCAGGTGCAGGAACACGCTGCCCGCGATGAGGATGGCGTGCGTGGCGATGAAGGTGAGGAAGATCGGCACCAGCGCCTTCACCGACTCCTTCACGCCGCGGATGTTCATCAGCGTGAGCGCGAGGATGACGGCCACCTCGCTGGGCAGCATGAGGTGCCGCGCGCTCTCGGGCAGGAAGCTGAAGACGGCGTCGCCGCCGGCCGCGATGGAGGTGGTGATGGTGAGGATGTAGTCGACGAGGAGCGCGCTGCCGGACACCGCGCCGGCCATCGGGCCCAAGAGCCGCGTGGCCACGACATAGCCGCCGCCGCCGAAGGGGAAGTGCTCGATGATCTTGCTGTACGCGGCCGAGATGATGAGGACGGTCAGGCCGGTCGCCAAGGCCAGGAACACGGCCAGGTAGCGGTGCTCGCCCAGGTTCTTGAAGGCCTCTTCCGGGCCGTACGCGCTGGATGACAGGCCGTCGGCGCCGAGGCCGACCCAGGCCAGGAAGGCCACGAGCGACATGGTGTGGAAGAGCGCCGGATCGAGCACGTCCTTCTTGTCGCCGAGCAGGGCGCGGCGCAGCCTCTGCCACTGGGTCGGCGGCGGCTGGGACGGTTCCGGGAGGGGCGGGGGCGGTTCAGAAGGGGCCGGTGTGGGCCCGGGGGAGTCCATAGTGACGCCCCTCCTAGCACGAAGCCGCTCCGGTGGCGTTCCGCAGAGGCACGCGGGTAGGGAGATGTAGGCTCAAGTGCGGGCGGACAGGGCTCGCGCGATCCGGCGTCCGTCGCGGAGGCAGTCGAGCACGGACACGCCGTGAAGCCACGCGCCGCCCAGGTGCAAGTGTCCAAGATCACTCGCGCTCTTGTCGATCTCGGCCACGCGCGCGCGGTGACCCCGGACGGGCTGCGGGATGGCCTCGCTCCAGCGCTTGAGGTCCGCGAAGAGGGGCTGGACGGACTGTTCAAGACCGAACCATTGCTGCAGCTCGCTGGTGACCAGGGCCAGCAAGGTCTTGTCGTCGAGGGCCGCCGATTCGCGCGCCCGGGCGCCGCCCACCAGGGCCGAGAGCAGCACGGTGCCGTCCGGCGCCCGCCCAGACCACAGGCGCGAGGGCAGGAGCAGGCCGATCATCGGACGTCCAGGCGCCAGCACGCCGAACCCGCGCGGCGGGCGCGCGAAGGCGCTCTCGGGGTACGCGAGGCGGACCACCGTGATGGGCGCGGCCTCGAGCTGGGAGAGCAGGGCGCCCAGGCGGTCGTCCAAGGGCTTGAGCAGCGAGGCCATGGCCGGCGCGGGCAGCGTGAGGACGAGGTCCGTGCAGGCCTGCGTCGAGCCGTCGCCGAGCGTCAGCGTGTAGCCGCTCGCGGTCCGGGCCACGGCGCGCACGGGCGTGTCCAGGCGCAGCGAATCGCCCACGGCCTGGGCCAGGGCCTCGGTCAGCTCTTGCATGCCGTTCGCGAACGACGACAGCCTCGGCCGCGCGCGACCGCTCGCCTTGCGCGCCTTGCCCTCGGCCATCGCGCCCTTGATCACGGAGCCACGCGCCCGCTCGAAGGCCGCCAGCGAAGGGAAGCACGAGGCCAGCTCCAGCCGCTCCGGATCGCCCGCGTAGACGCCGAGCTGCATCAGGTCGCCCGCGAAGGCCCCCGCCGCGCCGAAGCGGCGCTGGAAGAACTCGTGGATGGTCTCGTCGTCTCGCGGGGCGGCCTTGCGGAAGGGCTCGCCCAACAGCGACAGCTTCTCGCCGAAGGACAACAGGCCCGTGCCCAGCGCGCTGCCCGGTCCTTCGGGCGCCTGATGCAGCACGCCGTGGCGGACCGCGAAGCGCTCGTGAGCGGACGGGTCGGCGGGCACGGGAGTGAGCTTCAGGCGCGCGCAGAGCTCGGCCAGATCACCCTCGCGGTCGAGGAGCCCGAGCGCCGCGTTCTCCATCAGGAAGCCGCCCTGCCGCACGCTGCCGATCTTGCCGCCCGCGCGCGAGGCCGCCTCGAGCAGCACCACGTCCTGCCCCGCTGACTTCAATTCATACGCGCACGAGAGCCCCGCCGCGCCAGCGCCGACGACACAGACGGTCACCTACGCGCTCCGGGCCGACTCGCGGTGCACCAGGTCCACGAGCCGCGCCACGCTCTCGGGCGGGGTGTGCTGGTGGATGCCGTGGCCGAGGTTGAAGATGTGCCCGCCGCCCGCGGCCTTCGCGTCCGCCAGCACCTTGCGCGCCCGCGCGTCGAGGAGGTCGCCCGGCAGGAAGAGGCTCGTGGGGTCGAGGTTGCCCTGCAGCGACACCTGCGCGCCCGTGCGCCGCCGCGCCTCGGGGAGCGGCACGCGCCAATCGACGCCCACCACGTCCGCGCCCGTCTTGGCCAACAGGCCCAGGAGCTCGCCCGTCTCCACGCCGAAGACGATCACGGGCTGCCCGTCGCGCTTGAGGCCCTGGATGATGCGCGTCAGGTACGGCGCGCCGAACTTCGCGTAGTCCTCGGGCGCGAGGCAGCCAGCCCAGGAGTCGAAGAGCTGCACGGCCTGCGCGCCCGCCGCGAGCTGCGCGTTCAGGTACGCCGTCACCGAATCCGCGATCTTGCCGAGGAGCGTGTGCGCGAGCGCCTCGTCGCCGAAGAGCAGCGCCTTGGCCTTCTCGAAGCTGCGCGAGGTCTTGCCCTCGATCATGTACGCGGCCAAGGTCCACGGCGCGCCCGAGAAGCCGATGAGCGGCGCGCGGCCGCCCAGGTTCTTGCGCACGCGGCGGATGGCCTCCATGACGTACGCGAGCTCGCGCTCCGGATCCGGAATGGCCAGCTTCTCGATCTCGGCGCGCGAGGTGATGGGGTGCGGAAACTCGGGCCCCTTGTCCTCGAGGATGAGCTCCATGCCCATCGCCTCCGGCACCACCAGGATGTCGGAGAAGAGGATGGCCGCGTCGAGCTCGAAGCGCTCCAGCGGCTGCAGCGTGACCTCGCAGGCAGCGTCGGGCGTCTTGCACAGCTCGAGGAACGACAGCTTGGCCCGCACCGCGCGGTACTCGGGCAGGTAGCGGCCCGCCTGGCGCATGATCCAGATGGGCGTGCAGTCGACGGGCAGGTTCTTGCAGGCGTTCAGGAAGCGGTCGGCGCGAGACATGCGCGCGTCGTAGCACAGGCGCGGCCCGGCCGGATCGCCTGCGACGCCCAGTCACACTCAGGCGGCGGGCGTGCCCCCGAACTGCTTCTGGTAGCACCCCTCGCAGATGCCGTGGCTGAAGGCGACGTCGGCGTGGCGGCCCACGTACTGCTCGACGGGCTCCCACTTGCCGTCCTGGTTGCGGATGCTGTGGCAGTAGCTGCAGATGCTGAGGAGCTCCTCCAAGAGGCGCTCGCGGCGGAACGATTGCTCCGCGCCCCACGCGGCGCCGAGGCCCACGAGCGTGATGGAGAAGCCGTTGACCTGGTTGCTGAGCGCGACCGACGCGAGGGGCTGCATCCGCGCTTGCAGGACCGCGAAGACGACGAGGCCCACCGTGTACGAGACGACGAGCGGCCCGCGGCGCAGGCGCACCACCAGGCCGACGCCGAACGCGGCCACGAGGTACGGGGTGACGCTCTGGGTGATGGCCTGGTCGATCGCCGCCAGCACCGCCGCGAAGAGGATGTAGCCGAGCCCGAGCAGGTCGGGGAGCACCGAGGGCTTGGGCGCCTTGCGCGAGGAGGCGTAGCCGCCCAAGAGCCAGACCGCGAGCACCGAGACGCCCGCGCAGGCGTGGGCCGCGGCCACGTGATTCGCCCAGGCGCGCTCGCTCCCGCTCGCCTGCGTCCCCAGCCCGAACACGATCACGTTGACGGCGTGGATGGCCGTGAGGATGGGGCTCAGGATCCGCAGCCGCGCGTGGTTGGTCCGCGCCCGCGCGTTGGCGACGAAGGGGGGCTCTGTCCACAGCGCGCGGAGGTCCAGCATGAACGCGCAATCCTGGGCCCCTCGCCGCCTGTTGGCAATCGCGTTGGACTACCTGGTGACCTCCGCGCGGATCTGCTGGCTGCGCCACAGCCGCAGGAAGGCCTGGATCCCAGAGACCAACTCCTGGTTGTCCGAGAGGCGCTCGACCGTGTCCTCGAACTCTCGCGCGAGCTCCTCGACCTGGCGCTCCGAGCGCTCATCGCCCTGCGCGCGCGCCTCCTGCTCGCTGGCCAGCCTCGCCTGGAGCGCCTCGACGCTGCGCACGATCTGGTCGTCCCGCTGCACCCGCGCCTGCTGCTCCTGCGAGAGCCGGCCCTGCAGCGCCGCGATCGCCTCCAGCGTCGTCTCGTGCTGCTGCTTGACCGCCTCCTCGTGCTCCTTCTGCTTCAAGGCCAGCGTCTCCACCTTGGTCAGCAGCTTGGCGAGGTCGTCGCGCGGGTACTTCACCTCCTCGAGCAGGCCCTTGAGGCGCGCGTGCAGGTGCCCGTAGTACTCGAACCCGGGCCGGAAGAGCGTGCTCAGCGCGAACAGGCCCGCGAACGCCTGCCCGAGCGGCTGGTCCGCGAGCCACGCGCCCACCGCGATCAGCACCGCGGAGACGAGGTGCAGCCCGATGGAGATGCGCAGCATGCGCCGGGCCATGAGCGTGACCTCGGCGCGGTTCGAGGCCGACACGGCGATGCCGCGCTCCTCGGAGACCTCCATCTCCTTCAAGAGGTGACGCGCGCGGAAGAAGAGGTTCCACGGCAGCACCACCAGGGCCGCGAGCCAGCCCAGGCAGAGCGCGCCGAGCGAGACGGTGGCGATGAGCGCGACGGGCAGGTGGAACACGTAGAGCGCGAGCACGACGCCGATGACGAGGGCGGTGAAGAGGAAGGAGATGAAGCGTGACATGGAGCCTCCGGGGTTCACGGATCGGGACCGCCTCCGTGCCTGGAACCATGCCGGGGCGTGTCGAACACTGCACGTCACGAATCCATCGCTGATCGATTACTCTCAGTGAATGATCCAGCTCCAGCGCCTCGAGGGCTTCTATTGGGTCGCGCGCACCGAGGGCTATGCCCGGGCCGCGCGCGTGTTCCCGTATCCGATCACGCAGCCGGGCGTGTTCCAGCAGG
>JAFEBC010000632.1 GCA_018266095.1 Deltaproteobacteria bacterium | reverse complement strand
GTCAGCATCGACGCCGTCTCGCCCCTCGAGGCGGGCTCGCCGTCCGTCCAGCTCACCGCGCACGGCGGCACCGGCTCGTACACGTTCTCGTTCGTGACCAACGCCTCGGGCGGCACCGTCAGCACCTCGGGCCTCTACGCGCCCGGCCTCACCGGCCCCGTCACCGATGTGGTCAAGGTCACCGACGGCTTCACCTCGGCGCAGACCTCGATCTCGGTGCTCGCGTTCTCGGGCATCGTGCTCTCGCCCTCGCGCGCCCCCCTCGCGCCCGGCACGTCGGTCGACGTGTCCATCATCGGCGGCGTCGCGCCGTACACCGTGGATTGGATCGAAGGCGGCGACTCGTCCGACGGCGTCATCACCGCGGACGGCTCGGCGCAGTTCAAGTACAAGGTCGGCTTCGCGGGCGCCGCCGAGGGGACGACCGACACGCTCAAGGTCACCGATTCGACCGCGGGCACGCCCAAGTCGGCGACCTTCGTGGTGACCGTCACGCCGGCGCTCGCCATCAGCGGGCCGACCGAGGTCTCGCCCTCGCAGATCGTGACCTACACGACCACCGGCGGCGCGGCGAGCTCGACCTACTCGTGGAGCTTCGCCAACGGCGAGACCGACTCCAGCCTGGGCGACTCGAACAGCTCGACCGAGACGTACTACGCGAGCCCGACCGGCAACTTCACCGAGACCATCATCGTCACCGAGAGCCCGAGCGGCGCCACCGCGTCCATCGACGTGACCATCGGCGCGCCCCTCGAGCTCATCAGCCCCTTCGGCGACGCGACGGTCTTCCCGCGCGCGCAGGGCACCTTCACCGCCACCGGCGGCAGCGGCACGTACACCTTCTCGTTCCAGCTCAACGAGGACGCGCACGTGGTGGGCAACCTCTCGGGCGGCACGATGACGGCGGACGGTCAGTACCAGGCCGGCCCCATCGGCGACGTGACCGACGTGGTGCAGGTCACCGACGGCATCGTCACGCGCTACGCGAGCATCCCCCTCGGCGAGGCGCTGCAGCTCGTGGGCGCGCCCACCAGCACGCCGCCGAACAGCCCCGGCTTCCAGCTCTCCACCACTGGCGGCACGGGCGACGTGAGCCTCCAGCTCCTCCCCGTCCTCGCGGGCGGCGACTGCAGCACCGGCCTCGCCAGCGCCGGCTCGGGCGGCCAGATCGTCGAGGGCATCTACTACGCGGGACCGGTCGGCAACAGCATCGACCGCCTCGTCGCCACCGACGCCAACGGCGCGACCGCGACTGCGTGCGTGAACGTGGGCCCCGGCGTGTACCTCCTCAACCAGGCCGGTGACCTGTTCACCAACAACGAGATCAGCATCGGGCCCGGCGAGACGTTCACGTTCATCGTGGGCGGCGGCACCGGCCTCTATGACTTCATCGGCCCCGACACCAACAACTCCGACGCCACCGTCGCCGAGACCGACACGCCGCTCACGTTCACGTACACGAGCGGCTTCGCCTGCAGCTCCCCCCAGGGCGGCGTGAAGCGCAAGGCGACCCGCGACGTCCGCGCCGAGGCCCGGCTGGCCCGCAGCGTCCGCAAGTCCGCGGGGCCCGCCATCACCCCGGGCGGTGACAACACCGGCTGCGACGACCTCCTCGTGGCCGTCGACAACTACGGCAACGAGGCGGACCTGACCGTGCACGTCGGCCCGCGCCTCGAGCTGGCCATCACCCCGACCATCGTCAAGCAGGGCGGCACCGGCTTCGTCACCGCGGTGGGCGGCATCGCGTCGCTGCCGGTCGACTACTCGCTCGGCGACCTCCAGGGCTCCGGCGACGGCCGCGCCCTCATCCCCGCGGAGTCGAACCGCAACGTGACCTTCCAGGCCGGCCACACCGGCTCGCCCTCGGACGACTTCCCGATCTACGACGAGGTCGACGGCCAGGAGGAGAGCACCGGCGCGCTCGCGTCGGTGAGCGTGCAGATCGGCCTCGCGCTGCAGATCGGCAACCCCTTCGGCGACAGCACGCTCGTCCCCGGCCAGACCGTGTCGCTCACCCTGTACGGCGGCCAGTGCAGCGCCGTCTTCGGCCCCTGTGACGACGGCGTGCAGGACGCGTTCAACTGGAGCGCCGACTCGGGCCTGATCGTCAGCAACTCCACGCTGCAGACGGTGCAGTGGAAGCTCGACCCCGACGTCGGCGGCACCAGCGTGAACATCTCCACCAGCGACGGCCTGGGCAACTCGGCGAGCCTGAGCGTGTCCGTCGGCGACATCCTCTCGTTCGGCTGCGACGGCCCGTGCAACACCTCCCCCAACGCCACGCTGTCGCTCACCGACTACACCGGCGGCGGCGCGCCCGCGTACACGTACGCGTTCGTCATCAACAACTCGGGCGGCACCGTCACGCCCGACGGCACGTACACGGTCGGCCCCACCGGCGACACCACCGACACCGTCTCGGTCACCGACCAGTTCGGCACGCAGCGCAACGTGACCTTCAACGTGGGCGCGGCCCTCGGGGTCTTCTTCGACAGCGGCGCGAGCGTGGCGCCGGGCGGCACCGCGGCCTTGAACATCCAGGGCGGCCAGGGGCCGTACACCGCCGCCGTCACCACCGACAACTCGGGCAACGACACGCTCGGCTCGGTGCACCCGGCGGTGGGCGTCAGCGGCAACGCCCTCACCTACACGGCCGGCGGCGGCATCGACGGCACCGCGGACGACGTCATCACCGTGACCGACGCCATCGGCGCCAAGGCCACCGCCACGCTGCACGTGAGCCAGCGCCTCCAGGTCGCGGTGGACACCAACTCGACCACGCTCGGCGGCGAGGCCTTCATCACCTTGAGCGGCGGCTCGGCCAACACGGCGGCCTTCGCGCTCAAGAGCAACAGCGACGGCTCGGGCGGCTCGAAGGTCTCGGGCAGCGGCACGTCGTTCCTCTACATCGCGGGCGCAGGCCACGCGGCGGCGAGCTTCGACACGCTGACGTTCACGGACGGCTTCGGGCAGAACAGCGTGGTCATCAACGTGGCTCCCTCGACCGCGAGCCAGCAGATCTCGTTCGTCACCGCCGCCGCATCGACCAGCACCACCACGACACTTAGCAACGTCTCCATCGACGGAGCGTTCGTCACCTACGTGAAGCCTGCAACCTCTGGCGAGGGTCTCGGCTGGTTCATCCAGGGCGATCTCGACGGCCCGGCGCTGTTCATCGACAACCAGAAGGGAACGCTCACGCAGCCCTCGGTCGGCGACGTGCAGTCGTTGACGCTCGGCACGGTCGCGGTCGTGTACTCGGCGAGCCAGGCCAACGTCGCCATCGTGCCCGCCAGCGTGGTGAAGACGGGCTCTGGCGCGAGCACTGCCAGCTTGGTGACAAACCTCACCGACACCTCGGGCAACGTGCTGGTGGATCCGTCGACGCTGCTCTCGACCTTCCCCTATCCGCTCGAGAGCAAGCTCGTGTACGTGCACTCCCAGGTGGCCTCGAGCGGCACGGCGGGCACCGGCTATCCGGCCTTCACGTTCGGCGCGTTCGGCAACGTCGGCACCGTCAAGATGCGCACCACCGACGCGGTGCAGATCGCGACTGGTCTCATCACTGGCTGCACCGTCGACCTGGGCCCGACGCCGCTGTGGCACAACGGCAACCGCACGGCCGAGCCGTCGGCCTGGACGACGGCGGACCTCGTGGTCAGCGGCTGTCCCTCGTTCAACGTCGCGTCGTCGCCGGCGGCGGGTGCAACCGGCGTGGCCTCGGCATCGCAGATCGTCTTGACCTTCGACACGCCGATGAACATCTCCACGGTGACCTACAACACGTCGGGGGCCGCGGCCGCCTGCGGCACCGACTCGTTGCAGATCACGACGGGCGGAAACTGCATCAGCGGCGCACTCGCCTGGTCGGCTGATCAGAAGACGGCCACGTTCACGCCTGGCGCGCCGTTGACGGCTGGTGCGACCTACGCCATCGCGTTGACCAGCGCGGTGAAGTCCAACAACGGCAGCGGCTTGTCGAGTTCGTTCAACCCGACGTTCACGGTGGCGAGCGGCGTTCAGGCGTGCACCGCCGATACGCCCACGAACCTCGCCAACCTGCACGGCGCGCTGGTGTTGAGCCAGGTCTACGGCGGTGGCGGCAACTCCGGCGCGACCTACGCCAACGACTTCGTCGAACTGCACAACCGCGGAACGACGGCGATCACGCTCAACGGCGTCTCGGTGCAGTTCGCGGGCACGACGGCCTCGTCCGCGTATTCGGTGGTGGCGCTCCCGACGGGAACCATCGTGCCGGGCGGCTACTACCTCATCGCCCTCCACCGCTCGAGCTCCACGGGTGCCGCGCTGCCCACGCCGGACTTCGTGCCGCCTAACGTGAGCATCGCCGCAGGCTCGGGGGCCGACACGTCCACCGACATCACCCAGGCCAACGGCAAGATCGCCCTGGTCAACGGCAGCACGGTGCTCGCCACCGGCGCCTGCTCGGGTGCCAACCTCCTCGACCTGATCGGCTACGGCACCGCGAGCTGCTCGGAAGGAACGGGCACAGCGACGGCCGCGCTGTCGAGCACCAAGTCGGCGACGCGCAAGAACGACCCGTCCGGCTCGGCGTTTGGCTGTGTGGACACCGACTCGAACTCGGCGGACTTCACGGTCGGCACTCCGTCGGCACGCAACTCAGCCTCGAGCGCCGCGGTCTGCGTCTGCGCGGCTCCCTAGCCGCACGCTGAAACCTGAAGGGCCAGCGGCCCGGGCGATCCGAGAGGGTCCCCGGGCCGTTCTATCTTTCACCGGCACCACAATCCCCAAGAGCGAGCCGGCCGGCCCTCGGCGTCTACCGCGCCCGCACCAGCGGGTGCTCGACCTCGACGCCCTTGTCCTTGTTGACCACGGCCGGGTCCACCACCACGCAGCTCGTGCGGCGCTTGCTGACCTCGCGCGCCTGGCCGTTCACCGGCGTCATCTTCACGCTCTTGGCGCCGAACTTCACCAGCCAGCGCGCATCCTCTTGCCCGTCGCCCAGCGAGCGGCTGGCCACGTACTCGTCCGGCCCGCCCTGCGAGAGCGTCCACGGGCCCGGCTTGGTCTTGAGCTCGCTCGCGTAGCCGTTGGTGCCCTCGTCCAGGCAGCGGCGCACGAGGCACATGGCCATCGCCTTCGGATCCTCGAGGCCGGTGCAGATGTCGTACTTGCGCGCGGCCGCGACGTTCTTGTTCAGGCGCTCGGCGGCCAGTTCGGCCTGCGGCTGCAGCTCGAAGAGCAAGCGCGAGCGCGGCGCCAGGTCGGCCGCGTGGCTGGCGGCGTTGAAGGACTTGACGACGCACAGGTCATCGCCGGCCGCGAGGCAGGTGCGCAGGACGGCCTCGTGCGCGACCACCGAGCCCGGACGCACCGACGCGAGCAGGTCGGCCGCGGCGCGCGCCTCCGCGAGATCCCCGTGGCTCTCCGAGAGCGCCTGCGCGAGCCCACGCAGCGCGATGGGGTCATTGGGCGCCGCCTGCAGCGCCGCGCGCAGGTCCACGAGCGCCTCCGGGTACTTCATCACCGACACCTCCGCGATGCCCTTCTCGGCGTCCGTGGCCCACTCCGCCACCTCGAGCGTCGCCTGCGCGAGTCCCGGGTCCATCGCGCGCGGCTGCGGCTGGTCGTCGAGGCCCGGCATGAACACCGAGGCGCGGCCCTGCCCCGAGTAGTGGATGCCCGCGTGGTACAGGCTGGGCGAGAAGTCGATCTCGGTGCCGCCCGGCACGAACGCGAGCTCGTACGGCCGCGCGTAGTCGACGGCCGCCGGCGGGAAGCGCCAGAAGACCGCGAAGCCAGTCAGGCACGACATGAGCCGCTTGTCGTCGATGCCGGGCGCCGAGTGGACTAAGGCCGCGTAGACATTGCCGGATTCGCGCACGAGCAGGGTCAGGCGCACGCGGCCCTGGATGCTCTCGTTGCCCTGGTCGGCGGCCAGCACGGCGCAGCGATCGAAGTCGTTCTGCAGAGGCGGCCGGAGCTGGCTGGTCGGCGAACGCGTGGCGCGCGCCGGGCCCGAAATCAGGGCAAGCGCCAGCGTCAGCGTCGCAACGAGCCACGTCCGCATGCGGCGAGAGTGTGCACAAACAGGGCCGTTCGCGCCAGATCGAGTGAAAAGGGGGGTCATGGGTGTGTCTTCAGCGTTGCGACCCCGGGACGACGCGTCGCGCCAACGCGACAACCGCCACCCCTTGGACAACCGCTCGATTCTCCCAATTCCCTCGGAAACACAAGGCCAGACGCAAGTCCGACGGTCTGGCACGGCATCTGCTCAATGACGTCCCCACGGCCTGGCGCATTCAACCCTTCCCGGCCCAAACGGAGACGTCTCATGCGAAATCGAAGGTTCCACCCAGCGCTGCTCGCTGCCTCCGTCCTGGCTTTGGCCGGGCCGAGCTTCGCGCAGACGACTGGTTCCCTCGCCGGCACCATCAAGGACGCGACGACCGACAAGCCGGTCGCCAACGTCGTCGTCATCGCGACGAGCCCGGCCCTCCAGGGCGAGCAGACGGCCGTCACCGATGAGACGGGCGCGTTCGAGATCACCCTGCTTCCGGGCGGCGTGTACGCACTCAACGTGCAGAGCGAGAACTACACGCCCTTCACGCAGGAGGGCCTGACCGTCCGCCTCGACAAGACGCTGAAGATCCAGCTCAAGATCGTGCCGACCCACTTCGAGGGGCCGCCGATCGAGATCGTGGTCACCAAGCCGGTCATCCAGACCACCAACGTCGAGTCGGGCGCGAACATCAGCAAGGAGCAGATGCAGCTCATCCCGTACGGCCAGCAGAACCGCAACTTCCAGAACGTCGCCACCTCCGTCGCGGGCGTGCAGGCCGACCTCTTCGGCATCTCGATGCACGGCTCGGGCTCGCCGGAGCAGAGCTACATCATCGACGGCGTCTCGGTGAACGACCCGGCCTTCGGCACGCAGGGCACGACGCTGCTGCAGGACTTCGTGCAGGAAGTCGACGTGAAGACGGGCGGCTACCAGGCCGAGTACGGCCGCAGCTCGGGCGGCGTCATCAACGTCGTGACCAAGTCGGGCAGCAACGACTTCCACGGCAGCGTGTTCCTCAACTGGTCGCCCTTCGAGGCGGCGCGCAAGCAGGTCTCGCAGGCCGGCCTCGCCGTCGGCGCGCAGGCGAGCCAGCGCTACAACCTCGACTTCGGCGTCGAGGTGGGCGGCCCCATCCTCAAGGACAAGCTGTGGTTCTTCGCGGGCTTCGCGCCGCAGATCCAGTCGCTCAACCTGGACCGCATCATCCAGTCGCGCACGGATGACGGCACGGGCCGTCCGGTCATCGATCCGAACACCGGCGCCGCGCAGACCAATGAGGTGGCCCGTCAGACGTACGTGAACAACACGACCTCGTACCAGTTCACCGGCAAGCTGACCTACCTCATCAACGAGAACCACTCGGTGGCCCTGGCCGTCTACGGCAACCCGACCACCGTCTCCGGCGCGCAGGGCGTCGGCTCGTTCAACGAGGGCGTGGGCACCTTCGACACGCAGTCGGGCTCGACGGACGTGTCGCTGCGCTACTCGGGTAAGCTCTTCAACAAGAGCATGCTGGTCGAGGCGTCGGCCGCGTACCACCACCAGTTCGGCGGGCAGAACCCGTCGATCAACTTCGTCGACGTGCAGGGCGTCTCGGCGGCCACGCTGAAGAACACGCCGAACATCTCGTGGCGCTCACAGTACAACCTGCTCAACCCGCAGTTCGACGACGGCATGATCCCCACGTCGCAGCGCTCGGCGGCGGTGCAGTCGACCTGCGCCGTGCACGCGAACGGCTTTGATCCCTGCCCGGTGCTGAACTACGCGACCGGCGGCCTGGGCCTCGACACCAACGTGACCCTCGACCGCATGGCGGCGGTGCTCAAGTTCTCGAACTTCGTCGAGCTCGCCGGCCACCACCAGTTCAAGTACGGCGTGGACGCGGCGCAGGACACGTACAACCAGCAGAAGACGTACACCGGCGGCGGCGCGTGGCGCGCCCTCGACAACCCGGTGGCGCGCTTCCAGCTCTTCCGCGGCTACGGCCACGTGGACCCGAACAAGCCGGGCGTGCCGGCGTTCGACCAGAACAACCCGGGCCACAACGCGGATGAGGTGACCTCGACCAACACCAAGAACACGTCGCTGGCGTTCTTCGCGCAGGACACGTGGAACATCTTCGACAAGATCGTCCTCGACGTGGGCATCCGCGGCGAGGCGCAGAAGATGTACGCGGACGAGAAGAACCAGGTGGACGGCAAGCCGGGCCTGGATCTGCTCAACATCATGCCGCGCGTGGGCCTCATCTACGACTGGACCAACCGCGGCCTGTCGAAGGTGTACGCGTCGTACGGCCGCTTCTACGAGTACGTGCCGCTCGATCTCGCGGACCGCGCGCTCTCGGCGGAGACGCAGGTCTCGTACATCACCAACCCGACGCAGTGCACGGATCCCAAGGATCCCCGCACCTGCGCCGTCATCCCGGGCGCCCTCGCGGGTGGCCGCACGTACAGCTTCACCGGCGGCGCCGCCGGCGACGCGATCGATCCGGATCTCAAGGGCCAGTACGCCGACGAGTTCCAGGCCGGCGTGCAGTATCAGGTCTACCGCGACATCTCGGTGGGCGTGGACTACACGCGCAAGTCGCTCGGCCGCGTGATCGAGGACATGTCGACGGACGACGGCAACACGTACTTCCTGGCCAACCCGGGGCAGAGCCCGCTCGGCATCCAGGCGGTCACCGGCGCGGGCCAGGTGGTCGTGTACCCCAACCCGGAGCGCATCTACGACGGCGTCACCCTCTCGGTGAACAAGAACTTCTCGGACAACTGGCTGCTGACGGCGAGCTACACGTACTCGCAGTTCCGCGGCAACTATCCGGGCCTGTTCCGCAACGAGAACGGCCAGCTCGATCCGAACATCCTGTCGGAGTACGACCTCGTGTCGCTGCTTCCGAACAAGGGCGGCCCGCTGCCGGGTGACGTGCCGAACGCCATCAAGGCCGACGCGGCGTACGTGTACGAGCTCTCGCCGTCGACGACCCTGAACCTGGGCGCGAACATCCGCATCAACCAGGGCACGCCGCTGAACTACCTCGGCGCGCACCCGCTGTACGGCGCCGGCGAGGCCTTCATCCTCCCGCGCGGCTCGGCGGGCCGTCTGCCCTGGACCTGGCAGATGAACCTGCGCGCCGCGGCCGCGTACAAGATCAGCAAGGACTACACGTTCGGTCTCTCGCTGGACTTGTTCAACATCACCGACAACCGCGAGACCACCGCGGTGAACGAGAACTACACGTTCGACTCGGTGAACCCGATCGTCAACGGCACGACCGCGGATCTTGCGTACCTCAAGAACACCGCCGGCGCGCCCGTGACGCTGAACCCGACGTTCCTGGCGCCGACGGCGTATCAGCTTCCGTTCTCGGCCCGCCTGGGCGCGCGCTTCAGCTTCTAAGCGGTTGAAGTCGTAGCTCTCCACACGGGGAGGCCCGGGGTCGCTCGTTCTCCGAGACGAGCGGCTCCGGGCGCAGTACGCAGGGCGCAACACGCAGCAGGCGGTACGCAGTGCGGGGGATGCACGGAAGTCCAAGGTCGACTACACCTTTAGAGTCTCTGTGGAGGTTGTGATGCAGGCCCAGCGGAACCCGATGAGGAAGCTCGCGCACGCGCTCGTGCCCGCCCTCTGTGTTCTGGCCCTGCCCGCCTCCGCTCGAGCCGGCACGCGGTGGCCGATGCCGTCCGACATCGCGCATTGTCTCGCCGTCGCTGATTCGCGCTCGGCCGCGCCGCAGATGGGGCACGTGCAGCTCGATCTCCTCTTGCGCCGCGACGGTCAGGTCTATGGCGCCTACGCGCGCCGGGCCGAGGGCATCGACGACAAGTCCCTGCTGCGCTGCGTGGCGTCGATGGCCACGCGCTGGCAGCTCCAGGCGCCGGGCGTGGACACCGAGCGGCAGTACGCGCTGTCCTTCGCGCCCGCGAACGGCGGCCTCTTGCGGTCGACGGCGTTCATGCCGCGCCTCGACGACACGCCTGCCCCGCTGCCGCTGGACACCACGCTGGCCAAGGCCACCGCCGAGGCGCTCGACGACGCCACCGACGCCGAGCGCGGGCAACTGCGCTTGCACGTGGGCGACGCGGTGGGCGCGGTGCCGCTGTTCCGCAGCGCGCTGGACGAGATGCCGAGCGATCCGCTGGCGCTGCGTGGGCTCGCGCACGCGCTGGCCGCGAGCGACGGCGATCTCGAGGAGGCGCACGAGCGCGCCGCGCAGCTCATCGCGCTGGATCCCGAGGGCGTGTCGGGGCACGAGGCGATGACCCGGGTGTGCCTCGCCAAGGACGACGACGTGTGCGCGCAGGCCGAGTTCGAGCTGGCCGCCAAGGCCCCTGATGCGCGGCCGCGGGCGCGGGTGCTGTCCGAGCTGGTCGAGCCGGTGCGGGCCGCCAGCGCGCGCGGGACGCGGCTGGCGCAGAACGCGGGCATCGACCGGTGCGCGCTGGCGCAGGACGACGGCGCCAAGGTGCTCTGCCAGGTGCGCCGCTGCATG
>JAFEBC010000631.1 GCA_018266095.1 Deltaproteobacteria bacterium | reverse complement strand
GACTTGCACGGGCGTCACCTTGCTGCAAGCCACCGGCGCAGCTAGGCACAAGACCTGGCCATTCACGGAAGGTTCGAGGGAGCGAGCATGCGCATCGGGATCATCGGCGCCGGAAACGTCGGGACCGCGCTCGGGCGTGGCTGGGTCAAGGCAGGACACCAGGTCGTCTACGGGATGCGAAGCCCCGGACCTGCGCCGCACGAAGGCGCGTCGACCGACTCCATTCGCGGCGCGGCCAGCAGCGCCGATGCGGTCGTGCTCGCGACGCCGTGGACCGCGGTGGAAGACGCCCTCGCAGCGGCGGGAGACCTGAGCGGGCGGCCGCTGCTCGACGCGACCAACCCCATCGGCCCGGGCTTCCAACTGGCCCTCGGACACACCACCTCGGGGGCCGAACACGTCGCGGCGATCGCGCGCAATGCGCGGGTGGTGAAGGCGTTCAACACCACCGGGTTCGAGAACATGGAGGACCCGCGCTACGGAGCGGCGCGCGTGCTGATGCCTGTGTGCGGCGACGATCAGGAGGCGGTCGCCGTCGCCGCGCGGCTCGCCGCCGAGCTGGGATTCGAGGCGATCGCGCTCCCTTCGCTCTCCCGGGCCCGCGACCTGGAACCGTTCGCGCTGCTGTGGATCAAGCTCGCCATGCAGTGGGGCGTGGGGCGCAAGATCGCCTACGCGCTCCAGCGCCGGACTCCGGGCGACACGCCGCCCACGCGACCGACACAGCGTGCACGCCGGATCACCATCGTGGGCAGCGGCAACATCGGCGGCGCGCTGGCGAAGGCGTGGCTGCGCGCGGGCCACTCCGTGCGCATCGCCGCCCGCGACACCGCGACCGATGACGTGCGCGAGTTGGTGGCCCTCAGCGCGACTGCCCTCCCAGTCGCGGGCGCGGCCAGTGACGCAGAGGTGGTCGTCTTCGCCATCCCCGCGGGCGCGGTGCTCGACACGGCTCGGGCGATGGGCGACCTCTCTGGCAAGGTGTTGGTCGACTGCACCAATGCCATCGGCAAGGGCTTCACGCTCATCCACGGCCACACCACCTCCGCCTCCGAGGTGCTGGCGCAGGCGCTGCCCGGCGTGCACGTGGTCCGCGCCTTCAACCAGCAGGGCGCGGAGGTGCTGCGCAATCCCGTCTTCAGTGGACAGGCCGCCACCAACTTCGTCGCCGGCGACGATCCGGCCGCGCGGGCGCTGGTGGCTGCGCTCTCGGTGGACGCAGGGCTCGACACCGTGGAGGCGGGGCCGCTCTCGACCGCGCGCTGCCTGGAACCGCTCACGCTGCTCTGGATCGCGCTGTCGCAGGCGATCGGAACGCGGGAGTTCGGGCTCTCGTTGCTGCGCCGCTAGAGAGCCCTCCCGCCGATCGCATACTAGCGGCCGAGCATCGCGATGATCAGTTCGGCCGTCTCGGCGCCGGAGAAGTTCTGCTGCCCCGTGATCAGGTTTCCGTCGCGGGTGGCGAAGCCCCGCCACAGCCCGGCCTGGATGTAGTTGGCGCCGAGCTTCACGAGCTCGTCCTGGATCCGCCACGGCATGATGTGCTTGCCCTGGGGCAAGAGCTTGTAGGTCCACACCGCGTTGTCGGCGAAGTCCTCCTCCACGTTGGCGAAGCCCGTCACCGTCTTGCCCCTCACCAGGGGCTCGCCGTTCGACAGCTTGGCGTACCGGAGCACGGCGACGCCGTGGCAGAGCGCGGCGGCGATCTTCCCCGCCTCGTAGAACGCGACGAACTTCTCGTGCAGCGCGGTCGCGGTCTCGAAGTTGGACATCGGCGCCTGGCCGCCGGCGACCACGATCGCGTCGAACTTCCTCACGTCGATCGCCGAGACGGGCTTGGTGTCCTCGACCAGCTTCGCCAGCGCCGGCGTGGCGATGAAGCCCATGCTGATGAGGTCGCCCGCGGAGTAGCCGCTGGGATCGCGCGGGTCGCTCATCGCGTCGGGTTCGCACTTGCCGCCCTTCGGGCTGAAGAGCTCGACCTCGTAGCCGGCCTCGTGGAACGCGAGATACGGGTGGGTCAGCTCCGACCACCAGAAGCCGACAGGCCAGCCCGTGGAGGAGGAGATGGCCGGGTTGGCGAGGACGATGGCCACTCGCTTGGGGTGCTGCCTGCTGACGACGTTCGGATCCTTGAGGCTCATCGAGGTGCTCCGTGCGGGAGACGCGCCATGCGTCTCGCCGAACCCGAACGGTGCAGCACAGGTTGTGTCCAGGCAATGCAACTCCGTGAAGCTTGTCCTTGCACGGGATGAAACTACTTCCGGGACGTCCGCTTCGCGCGCCCCCGACGCGAGGGCCCGCTCCCGAGCTGCGTGCGGGCGCCCTCGTGCCTGTCGCCAGCGGCCTCACGCGCGGCCCGGATGAAGATCTCGCGCAGGAACCGATGCCCTTCGTCGGCGTCGAAGCGCGGGTGCCAGACGAGGCTGAGCGCGTACGGCTTGAGGGCCAGCGGTGGCTCGAGCAGGCGCAGGCCGAGGAGCGGCGCGAGCTCGCGGGCGACCCGCTCCGAAGTGGTCAGCAGGTAGTCGGTCTGCGAGGCGAGATAGAGCGCCGGCAGGAAGTAGGGCACCGCGCGGGCCACCCTGCGCTCGCACCCCTTCTCGCGCAGGACGTCGTCGAGGTAACCGCCGGGCTGGCCGCGCGGAGCGATCTGGATGTGCGGCTGCTGCACGAACTGCTCCAGCGTCAGCTTGCGCCGGGCCAGCGGGTGCCCCTCGCGCACCACGACGACGAAGCGGTCGGTGAGCAAGGTCCGCGTGCGCATCTCAGGCGGGAGACCTGCATAGATGCCGATCGACAGGTCGGCGCCCTCGCGCAGCGCGCCCGGGTCCTCTTGCGTGTTGGGGGTGAAGCGGAGCGACACTCCCGGCGCCTCGGCCTGCAGCAGCCGGTCGACGACCGAGCCCAGCACACAGAGGACGTAGTCAGTCGCCAGGATCGAGAACACGCGCCGCAGGTCCGCGGGCGCGAAGGGCGCGTCCGGCTCCAGCACCTGCCGCGCCTCCTGGACCGCGGCGTGCACCCGGCTCTTGAGGGCCGCGGCGCGGGGCGTCAACACCATGCCTCGTCCGGCGCGCACCAGGAGCGGATCCTCCAAGCGCTCCCGGACCCGCGCCAGCCCGTGGCTCATCGCGGGCGTCGAGAGGCCCATGCGCTTGGCGGCGCCGGTGACGCTGCCTTCCTGGAGGAGCGCGTCGAGCGTGGCGAGGAGGGCGAAATCCGCGGATTTCATGCGCCGCAACTGTGGGCTGCCGCAGTTGCACGCGTCAAGCTGGCGTCCCCACAGAGATTCGAACTCTGGTTCCCGCCGTGAAAGGGCGGTGTCCTGGGCCTCTAGACGATGGGGACGTGCAGGCGACCGTTTGAAGCGAGCGCCTTCTAGCAGCCCGCCCGCGCGAAGACAACTGGTGCCTGTCTCCGGGCTTCTTTGTCTGCCTTTGAACGCGATCCGGCGCCTACGTGACCCGCGTCACTGGGAGATCTGGCGTTTGCAGTGAACTGCTTCACAGGGCGTGCGTCCGCGCGCACAGGACGCGATGCGCGGGCGGGCTACTCGTCTTCCCACGGGAACTTCTCTCGTGGGGAGGCTGGAGTGTTCACTCGCAAGGACGAAGGCAAGAAGGTCGACGGGCGCATCGTCGTGTGGCTGGAAGGCCCGCGCGGCGCCGGCGGGGATGACGAGAGCCGGGCCGCGGGCGATGGTCGCCGCGGCCGCGCGGGTGGTGCGCTGTCGCGCGACGGGTCCGCCGACAACGCAGCCGGGGGAGTCGGAGGCCGCGGAGCCGTGGGACGCCTCGGGTCGTTCGCGGCAGGCGTGCACGTGCCGGTGGAGCCCGCGGACCGGCGCCGGAAGCGCGCGGGGAAGGTCGCGGCGGATTCGCTGAAGGCAGCGGCGGCGGGAGCGGTGCCGTTGTGCGAAGAGTGCGAACGCGCGCGGCGGCGCCGTCTGGAGCGGCGATGACTCCGCGTGAGCTGAGCGAGGCCGTGCTGTCGAAGTTGCCCAAGGGCGAGCCCGTGTACGCGGTGCTCGACGGCGCGCGCCATCCGCGGGTGCGCGGGCTCATCAACCAGAGCCGGGCGCCCGCCTGGTGCTTGTACCGCGGGCCGATCTCGCCGGATCTCGAAGACGCTGCGCCGTGGCTCGTGCGCCTCGCCTTGGGGACCCCGCACACCGACGAGCTCTTCGCGCGCGGCTGGTTCGACTCGTGGGGCATCGTGCTGTCGAGCACTGCGCCCTCGCGGGAGCTGCGGCGGCATCTGCGGCGCTTCCTGCTGACGAAGACGCTCGACGGGCGCACGCTCGCGTTCCGCTACTACGACCCGCGCGTGTGCCGCGTGTGGCTGCCGTCGTGCACGCGAGAGGAGTACGGCGATGTGCTCGCGCCGCTGGGCGCGCTGGTGACGCCGGGCGCCGATGGGCAGACGCAGGTGTTCACGCGCCAGGGGCCGACGCCGGCGCGCAGGAACGCGCTGATGGTGCTGCGCGAGGAGCAGCTCAACGCGCTGCGTGCGGTGCCGGAGCAGGCGTTCGTGGAGCGGATGGCGGCGGAGCTGGCGCGGCGGTTCCCGGGCCGCGTGTTGGCGCTGCCGCACGAGGTCCGGATCGAGCGGGTCCAGGAGGCGCTCTCGCGTGGCCGCTCGCACGGCCTGTCGTCGGAGCGCGATCTGGCGCGGTTCATCCAGCTCTCGTGTGCCCTCGGCTTCGCTTGGGACGCACCGGAGCACGCGTTCCTGGAGGTGGCCCTGCGCGACGTGTCGCTGGGAGCTCCGTCGACGCGGCTCGAGCACGCGATGCGTGGCGGCCTCCTGTTCCTGCGGCGGCAGGAGGGCCGGTCATGAGCCTCGCTGAAGAGCTCGCGTCGGCGGACAGCGCGGTGACCACGCTCGATCCGGATCGTTCGGTGGACGACGTGATCGCGCCCTGCCCGCTCGCGCTGCGGCAGCTCGAGGTCCTGGTGACGGATCCCGCCGGGAGCCCGGTGGCCGGCGTCGAGCTCGTGCTGCTCGACGAGGGCAAGGAAGTGCGGACGCGGACGGACTGCGCGGGTGTGTCGGTGTTCGCCGGGCTGCGCGAGCACGGCGACTACGATCTCGTGCTGGAGCCGTGCATCGCGGGCGCGTGCGCGCTCCTGGGCGTGGAGAAGCTCGAGCTGCCCGCGCGGGGCAGCCGGCCGATCGAGCTCGCGGCCGGGCGTCCGCTCACGAGGCGCGCGTTCACCTCGCGCGTGCTCGCGGGTTCGCGCGTGCGGCTGCAGCACCCGGCGCTCCCAGCCGCGCTGCTGCGCTTGCAGCTCCTCGATGAAGCGCGGCGGCCTCGCGTGGCGCAACCGTGGTCGATGGAGATCGAGGTCACGCCGGGTGCGCCGCCGGATGTACGCACGGGCTCGACCGATCGCGAAGGATTTGTGCAGACGCTGGTCGACGCGCGCGCAACGCAGGCGCAGCTCGTGGTGGGCCTCGCGCCGGCCGAGGAGCGGTTTGTGCTCGATCTGCGCCCCGCGCCTCCCTCGACGGAGCTGGCTGGGGCAGCGAG
>JAFEBC010000630.1 GCA_018266095.1 Deltaproteobacteria bacterium | reverse complement strand
TCGGACAGGTTCGTCCCCCAGCCCGAGAAGCTACCGTCGGCCGACGACACCGACACCATCATCTCGTGGTTCAAGCGGGGCTGCTTGCGCGCGTCCTGCGTCGTCATGGAGTTCTCGAGCCCAAGTGTGTGGCGAGGTGTTCGGAGGGGTGTGCTTCAAGGATCGCGCACGACCGCGAGGAGCGGCCGCGACTCATCGGTGGTGGCCGCGTTCTCCGAGCCCGGAAACGCCGCCACGCGCGCGCGGAACTCCGCGCCCATCGAGAGCTGTTCGGCCACCGCCGCCACCAGGCGCATCGCCGTCTCCACCGCGCCGTCGGACTCCTCGCCGTCGTACTCGGGAGTCTCGCCCGCGTCCGCCTCGAAGCCGTCGTCCACCAGCGCGCGCAGATAGAGGATGAAGTCCTCGGGCAGCCCCGCGCCCGCGGCCAGAAGCTGGAACCTGTCGAGCAGCTTGTCGTACGCCTGCCGCGAGTGCCGATCGATGCCCACCGCGTCCGGCGGCCGCGACATGCCGGGCCGCCAGGTCGGATCCCAGCCGTTCTGGCTGATCTTCGCCCACTGCGCGCCCACCAGCGCACGCGCCGCGTTCAGCGCCGCCGCCGAGGCCCGGTTCACCGCGTCATCGCGCAGCGGGGGCTCGACGGCGAGCAAAGCACGCGCAGCCTGGAGCGAATCGAAGGCCCGGCGCAGTCGGGACTCAGCGTCTGCGCGGCGGTCGGGGGTCGTCATCGAGGGTTGATTGTAGGCCGGACGGCCCCGGAATCACAAGGTGGGCAGAGCGGAACATTCCAGCCCAATTCACCGACCTGCACCGCGCCGCGACCACAGCGGCGCCAGCTTCCCGACACCGTCAGACGCGCATCGTCTTGAGCGACGCCGACACCGTGAACTCCGCGTCGGTGGCCTTGCGCACCTGGTCGAGCGTCACGTCCGGCGCGAGCTCGTTGAGCACGAACCCGTCCTTGGTCACCTCGAAGAGCGCGAGCTCGGTGATGACCATGTTCACGCAGCCCTTCCCCGTCAGCGGCAGCTTGCACGCCTTGAGCACCTTCGAGCTGCCGTCCTTGGCCGTGTGCTCCATGGCCACGATCACGCGCTTGGCGCCGCTCACGAGGTCCATCGCGCCGCCCATGCCCTTGATGACCTTGCCCGGGATCATCCAGTTGGCGATGTCGCCCGTCT
Organism: Deltaproteobacteria bacterium; assembly: GCA_018266095.1. Classification (GTDB taxonomy): domain Bacteria; phylum Myxococcota; class Myxococcia; order Myxococcales; family 40CM-4-68-19; genus CAIWCD01. The sequence continues at coordinate 2,425 of JAFEBC010000630.1, read as the reverse complement.
GGCTGACCTCCATGGCGCCGAGGATGGCGATGTCGATGTGCCCGCCGCGGATCATCCCGAACGAGTCCGCGCTGGAGAAGAACGAGCTCCCCGGCAGCTCCGTGACCGTCTCCTTGCCCGCGTTCACGAGATCCGGATCCAGCTCCGCCTCGGTCGGATACGGCCCGATGCCGAGCATGCCGTTCTCACTCTGCAAGATGACGTCGATGCCCTTGGGCACGAAGTTCGCCACCAGCGTGGGCACGCCGATGCCGAGGTTCACGTAGTAGCCGTCCTTCAACTCCTGGGCGGCGCGCGCGGCGATCTGTTCACGAGTGAGTGCCATGATGTTGTCCTCGACCTAACCGGCCCGCACGGTGCGCTTCTCGACCCACTTCTGGTAGTTGCCGCCCTGGAAGATGCGCTTCACGAACACGCTCGGCACGTGCACCTGATCTGGATCGAGCTCGCCCGGCTTCACGAGGTGCTCGACCTCCGCGATGGTGCACTTCGCGGCCGTCGCCATCACCGGCGAGAAGTTGCGCGCGGTCTTGCGGAACACGAGGTTCCCCCACGTGTCGCCCTTCCACGCGCGGATGATGGCGAAGTCGCCCTTGAGCGGCTTCTCGAAGATCATCTCGCGCCCGTCGATGACGCGCGTCTCCTTGCCCTCGGCGATCTTCGTGCCTGCGCCCGTCGGCGTGAAGAACCCGCCCAGGCCCGCGCCGCCCGCCCGCAGCCGCTCGGCCAGCGTGCCCTGCGGATTGAGCTCGACCTCCAGCTCACCCGAGAGGAACTGGCGCTCGAACTCCTTGTTCTCGCCGACGTAGGACGCGTACATCTTGCGCACCTGCTTGTTGGCGAGGAGGATGCCCAAGCCCTTGTCGGTGGTGCCGCAGTTGTTGGAGACGAGCGTGAGGTTCTTCACGCCCTTCTTGTGCAGCGCCGAGATGAGGTTCTCGGGGTTCCCGCAGAGGCCGAAGCCCCCGCAGAGGATCATGGCGCCGTCCTGCACATCACGGACGGCTTCGTCGGCGTTGGCAACGACCTTGTTCATTCGGAACTCCCCTACTGCCGCTCTTTGTAGATGATGTCGATCGCCAGCGCCGCCGACAGGAGCAGCGAGGCGTCGCCCTCGAACGTGTCGTGCAGCACCAGCGCGTAGTTGTCCGCGGAGGTGAACAGCTCCTTGGCCAGCCCCGCCCACTTCTTGGCCACGATGCCCAGCTCCATGCCGGCCTTGTTGCGGAAGCTGAAGTTCCAGCCCTTCCAATCGCCGCTCACCTCGGCGATGAGCTCGTCGGTGGTGCTGTACACATCGAGCCCGCCGCCGAACGAGAACACCTTGCTCTTGAAGTACCCGAGGTGCCGCCCCTCGTGGTTGGTCACGTCCACGCACGAGCGGAAGAGCGAGAACCCGCGATCGAGCGTCAGCACCGGCGCCTCCATCTCGCTCGGACGGATCTCACCTGCGCCTGCGAATCGGGCTCGAAGAGGTCGTAGGTCTTCGACCACCTGAAGAAGCCCACGCGCTCGCGGATGAAGAACTTCCGCAGGGCCAAGAGGCCGGTGGTCATCGCGGTGGTCATGGGCGGAGACTTAGCGTGAGACGACGCGCCGCGGGAGGGAAAAACGACATCACGAAGGCCTCACGCGAGCTGCATGCCCAACGCAGACAGGAGCGCGCGCTCGACCTCGCGCAGCTTCGCGGCTGAGAGCATTCCGAGGGGCTTGGGATCGATCCAATCCTTGGCCATGGTCACGACCTGCTCGCACTTGGCGAAAGAGGCCGCGGCGAGGCCGGCCTCACCCTTCTCCAACCGCACGTGCCAGGTCATCGGGCGCGTCGACGCAGAGCAAGGAATGATGATCACGTCCGAGGCGTGGACGTTGCGGACCTCGGGAGAAATGATGATCGCGGGCCGGCGCTTGTCGAGCTCGACCCAGTGCAGCGCGCCCCGCTTCATGCACGCTTCCCCGTCCGCTTCTTGCGAGGCGCCTCGTCGACGCGGATCGAGCGCGCTGCCCGGTTCAATCCCGCGGACAGCGCCTCATCGTCTTCCGATGGCTCCGCCGCGTAGTAGGCGACGACGTTCGCCTCCAGCTCGCGCTGTGCCGCCGACCGCTCCTTGGCTGTCAGCAAGCGTTCGACGAGCCCGCTGCGGGTCACGCCTTCGAGCGCGCTGCGCGCATCGAGCCGACGCACGAGGTCCGACGGCAGCGAGAGGGTGATGCGGGCACGCGCGGTGTGGCTCATACGATGCATCATACGAGCCTTCATACGCATGCGCCACCGAGGCGCCGACCGTGCTTGCCGGGCTCTGCCTATGCAGCTTCGACGATGAGCGCGATGCCCTCGCCGCCGCCGATGCACAAGCTGACGCACCCGCGCTTGGCCCCGCGATCCTTCATCGCGTGCAACAGCGTCACCAGCAGCCGGCACCCC
>JAFEBC010000062.1 GCA_018266095.1 Deltaproteobacteria bacterium | reverse complement strand
CGAATCGATGGCGAAGAAGGGGATGAAGCCGAGGAACCACACGGGCGCGATGCGCGGGTGCACGCCGAGCGAGAGGCCGGTGACGAGGTGACCGGATTCGTGCAGGGCGAAGGCGGAGACGAAGCCGCCCGCGAAGAGGCCGGCCTTCTTCCAGGTGAGCTCGCCGATGAGCTCTCGCGGCGCGACGGGAGCGATCGCTTGGGCAGGAGCGGCGGGTGCAGGTGCGGATGCGCTCGCGAGCGGGGGCGTCGACGAGGGCGCGATTTCGTCTGCGCGTGCAGCGATCGGGGCCAACGCGGCGACGACCGCGGCGAGAGCGAGAGCGCGAACCATGCGGTGACAGCGTGCGCGAGGTGCCGGTGTCACCGCAAGCGCGCGGTTCACGCGAGCGTGTCTGCGAGGCCGAACTTCGCGAACAAGGCAGGTGACAAGAAGGCGATGAGGCCCGCGATTTGGCCGTCGCGTACGTCCACGAGGTGCAGCGCGGTGGCGCGGAAGACGCCGCTGGGATCGCGCGCATACGCGGCCAGCGCCGGCTCGCTGTTGGCTTCGATGGGCACCAGCCTGAAGCCACCTGGCCCGGCGAGCGAGAACACCATCGCCTCGATCGACGCGCCGATCTCTCGCGCGCCCCGCAGCCACTGCGGGATCGGCGGCATGGCCAGCGTCGCGTCCTCGCGCAGGAGGGCCACCAGCGCCGAGGTGTCCGCGCGCTCCCACGCCTCGACGTAGCGGGCGAGCACGGCGGACCGCTGCGGATCGGGTGCAGGCATCGGCGGGCGTTGGGCCAGGACCTCACGCGCCCGCAAGAGCGCGCCGTTGATCGAGGGGATGGTGAGGCCGAGCACCTCGGCGCACTCGCTCGCCTCCATGCCCACCACGTCGCGCAGGATGAGCGCCGCGCGCTGCTTGGGCGTGAGCGTCTGCAGCGCCAGCAGGAACGCGAGCGCCACCGACTCGCGCTGGCTGACCTGGGCCTCGGGCGCGTCGTCCTCGGAGAGGAGCTCCGCAGCCGGCGCGGGCCCGAGGAACGCGCTGTCCTCCAGGCGCTGACCGACCTCGTGCGGCAGGACCGCCGGGCCCATCGCCTGCGGCAGCGAGCGCGCGCTGCGCTTCTCCAGTTGATCCAGGCACGCGTGCGTCGTCACCGAATAGAGCCAGGTGCGCAGCCCCGCGCGGCCCTCGAAGCCCGCCAGCCCGCGCCAGGCGCGCAAGAGGCTCTCCTGCAGCAGATCGTCCGCGTCGTGCAGCGCGCCCGCCATCCGATAACAGTGCGCGCGCAGCTCGCGGCGGAAGGGCTGGATGAGCCTCGCGAACGCTGCGTGATCACCGCGTCGCGCGGCCTCGAGCTCCGGACCCATGCGCGCGAGTGTGCGTGGCACCTCGAGAATCGGCAAGACGAAAATCTTTTTTCGGATCCGCGGTGAGTCTGCGCGGCGGCCCCCGTCCATACGCACAGACCCTCTTGAGGAGCCCGCACACATGACCGTCGAACTCCCCGTCACGCTCGTCGTCCGCGGCACCAGCATCTGCCAAGGCGACGCCATGCGCACCATGCACAACGACACCGCCGGCTCGCCGCAGGGCATCGCCGCCGCGCGCTCGCTCGGCGACCTGAGCCACAAGGTCTACGTCCCCAAGGGCGGCGACGCCCGGCCCGAGGAGCTGCTCTTCCTGGATGTGTGGATCGACCCGGCCGGCATCATGAAGTTCTTCTCGCACCCGGACGTGCAGGCGCAGGGCGCACAGCTCTTCCAGGAGAAGGATCCGACGGTGTGGATGACCGCGCGCGGCGCGTACTCCTACAGCCTGCCCGCGGCGCGCGACCGCAACGAGCGCTTCGTGGGGCTCATCCGCGGCCCCATCGCCAATCCCGAGGCGGCGATCGACACCTTCAAGAAGCTCGACGCGAAGGTGGTGGGCGAGGTGCGCAAGAAGGGCCTGCTCTCGCACGAGCTGTTCATCAAGCTGGGGCCGCCGGGCGCGCCGCTGGAGCTGCTCGGCCTCGACGTCTGGTGCGACGAGGCGGGCATGCGGTCGCACTATGCGGACGAGGCGCACATGCAGGCGCTGGCGCCGGCGTTCACGGGCCGCCCGAGCGCGAGCATCTGGCAGCAGGCGCCGGGGAATTGGTCGGAGTGGTAGCAAGGATGGTGATCGCAGCGGCAGTGGTCGCAGCGACTGTGAACGCAGCGGCGGTGGTCGCAGCGGCTGTGATCGCAGCGGCGGTGGTCGCGGCGCCTCGGTGACCGCGTGCGCGTGAGCGGCTGGCCCGTTTGTGGCACGCTCGCGCGCATGACCACTCAAGCCGACGTGCGGAAGATCGCGCTGTCCTTCCCCGGAACCAGTGAATCGCGGGAGCGCTTCGCCTTCTCCGTGCGCGACGGCGAGAAGGACAAGGGCTTCGCCTGGGCGTGGAACGAGCGCGTCGACCCGAAGAAGGCGCGCGTGCCGAACGCCAAGGTGCTGGCGCTGCGCACCTCGGGCCTCGACGAGAAGGAGGCGCTGCTGGCGATGGCGCCGGGCAAGTTCTTCACCGAGCCGCACTACAACGGCTACCCGGCGGTGCTGCTGCATCTGCCCAAGGTGGGCGTGGCCGAGCTGCGCATGCACCTCGTGAACGCGTGGCGCTGCATGGCGCCGCTGGTGCAGACGTGTCGCGCGAAGGTGTTGAACGGACACAAAGGGTGCGCGGCGATGCTGCCGTTCGAGCCGGAGAAGGTGTGGTTGACGAAGGCGGCCCCGATCGCGCCGGGACGGCGTGGGCATGCGGTGAGGGGGACGATCAACCGCAAGCGCTTTGAGAGCTTCGTGGTGGGTCGCAGCAAGAAGCACTTCGTGTTGCTGGACGAGGCGACCCTGAAGTCGGCGCGCGCGAAGGAAGGGGACCTCGTGAACCTCTCCCTCGAGCCGCGTTGACGAGCGCCGCGGCGCCCCGGAGCGCTACCCCAGCGACGCGAGGAACTGCGGCATCCGCTCGGCCTCTTGCGGAAACAAGCGCCGCATCACGCCGCCCAGCTCGGCCTCGCTCGGCTGCTTGGGGAGCGTGAGGAGCCAGTTCTCCAGATCGGTGGCCATCTCCGAGCCCCAGGTGTAGCGGTCGTCCTGCTCGCGCATGGTCGCGCGCGCCACGATCGCGTCCAGCTCGTCCGGCAGGCCGATCTTCAGATCGCGCAGCCGCGGCAGCTCGCCGCGCAGGGCCACGTGGATGAACTCCATGTCGGAGAGGTTCGAGAGCGGCCGCGTGCCCGAGAGCAGCTCGTAGAGCACGAGGCCCAGCGCGTAGATGTCCGTGCGCTGATCGAGCTGCGTGCCCGACGCCTGCTCCGGCGCCATGTAGCGCAGCTTGCCCTTCACCACGCCCGCGCGAGTGGCCGTGAGCCGGTCCGCTGCGCGCGCGATGCCGAAGTCGATCACGCGCACCTCGCCCGCGTACGAGATCATCAGGTTGGTCGGGTTGATGTCGCGGTGCACGATCTGCAGCCAGGTGCCGTCCTCGCTCGTCGCCCGGTGCGCGAAGTCGAGCGCGTCGGCCGCGCGCATGGCCACGAACGCGCCCAGCGCCGCCGGGAGCCGCTTGCCCATCTCGCGCAGCTTGCGGATGAGGCTCTTCACGTCGGTGCCGTCGACGAACTCCATCACCAGATAGAACTGCTTGTCCTGCTCCACCGTGCGCAGCGTGCGCGCGATGCCCGGGTGCGCCAGCCCGCGCGTCACCCGGCCCTCGTCGATGAGCATCTTCACCAGCTTGGGATCGCTGGCGGCCTCGGGGAGGATGCGCTTGATGGCGACGGGCGCGAGCGTGCCGTCCGCGAGGCGCTCGGTGGCCAGGAGCAGCTCGCCCATGGCGCCGCCGCCGATGCGATGGTGGATGTCGTAGCGGTCGATGCGATCCATCGAACCGCCTTCATATCATTTGCGGGCCGCCGCCAGGGCCGCGAACTCCTGCTTGCCGAAGGCCGTGCCGGCGATGCCCCAGCCGCCCTCGGCCGCCTCGCAGAGCAGCACCCAGGTGCGCCCCGCCTGCGAGGGGTCGCCTGCGATGCGCGCGACGATCTGTGTGATTTCGGACGTGAGCTGCTTCTGGCCCGCGCGATCGAGCACGCCCGGCGGCGTCAGCACCTGCACCCGCACCGTGCGCGCCGAGCCCTGCGCCGCCGTGTGCACCGCGTCCGCCGGCATGCGGTGGAGGTACGCGCCCGTGTTGTTCAGGTGCGTCGGCCCCGGGTTGGCCACGCCCTCGGCCTTGAGCAGCGCCCGCGTCAGCTCTTCGGCGAGCTGGCGATCGGCGCCTGCGGGGAAGAGGTCTTGCGCGGCGTAGACATCGATCATCGGCATGGTGTCCTCCGTGGGATACTGCGAGCGTGTCGAGTCAGTCCATTTTGTGGACTGACCTGGAGGAGGTCATACCACGAGTGAGTCCACAATCAAGACCGACTCCCCGCGTCTGCTCGATCACCGACGCCGTCGACGCCGTGGGCGACCACTATTCGCTGCCGCTGGTGCGCGAGCTCTTCTACGGCAACCACCGCTTCAGCGACCTGGCCGCGCTGGTGGGCGCGCCGCGCACGCTCCTGACCAATCGCCTGCGCCGAATGGAGGAGCTGGGCATCGTCGAGCGCCGCCGCTACAGCGAGCACCCGCCGCGCGATGAATATCTGCTCACCCGCGCCGGCCGCGAGCTGTTCCCCGTGCTGATGGCGCTCCTCGACTGGGGCAAGCGGCACGTCCCCAACGATCGCCCCGCGGAGCGCATGCGCTTCAAGCACTCCTGCGGCGCCGCGCTGCGCACCAAGACCGTGTGCGCCCACTGCGGCGAGGAGCTGCGCTACGAGGACCTGCGGCTCGAGCGGGCAGGCAGGAAGTCGCGCAGCACGTAGAGACCAACGGCGTCGGGCCTGCGCCACGCGTCCACCTCGCGGCAGCCCGCATCACCGGGACCGCACCTCGCGTATGCTCTCTCACATGCGCATCCCCAAGGACATCGACGACTACCTCTCGTGGGTCCCGGCCGATCGCCGCGCGACGCTCGAGGTCGTGCGCGCCCGCATCCACGAGCTCCTGCCGAAGGCCATCGAGTGCATCAGCTACGGCATGCCCGCGTTCCGCGTCGAGGGCGGCGTGTTCGCAGGCTTCGTGGCCACGCGCAACGGCTGCTCGTACTTTCCCTTCAGCGGCCGCACGCTCACGACGCTCGCGAAGGACGTGGCGAAGTTCAGCCAGACCAAGGGCGCGCTGCACTTCGACGGCGACGTGCCGTTGTCCAAGGCGCTCCTGAAGAAGCTCATCGCCGCGCGGCTGCGCGAGATCGAGGAGAGAAGTTCGGCGAAGGTGCGCACCAGCAGAAAGCCATGATGGGAAGAACGATG
>JAFEBC010000629.1 GCA_018266095.1 Deltaproteobacteria bacterium | reverse complement strand
TCGACGTCGAGGCCTACTCCGCGGGCAAGATCGGCAAGATCGTCGCGCCCGTCGGTGCCACGGTGCCGTGCGGCGCGCCCATCGCCATCCTGCTCGAGGAGGGCGACGACGCCTCGGCGCTCACCTCCGCGCCCGCTCCCAAGGCGTCGTCCGCCGGTCCCGCAGCGCACGTCCCTCCAACCGCACACGCCGCTCCCGCTCCGAAGGCCGCTCCTGCCCCCGCCGAGCGCGTCCCTCTCCCTGCGGCCACCAACGCAAACGCCAACGCCAGCGCAAACGCCAACGCCAACGCCAACGCAAACGCAAGCGCCGCCGCCAACGCCCCCGACCGCATCCGCGCCTCCCCCCTCGCGCGCCGCATGGCCAAGGACTCCTCCCTCGACCTCGGCCAGCTCCACGGCTCGGGCCCGCAAGGCCGCATCATCAAGGCCGACATCGAGCGCGCCCTCACCGCGCCCCCGCCCGCTCACGCGCCCGCTTCCCTCGCTTCCGCGTCGGCCGCGCCCGCCAGGCCCGCCCCCGCGCGCCTCCCGCCCGCACCGCTCAAGGACGAGCTCGTCCCGCTCTCCGGCATGCGCAAGGCCATCGCCCGCCGCATGGCCGAGGCCAAGCCGGGCGCGCCCCACTTCTACCTGACCATCGACGTCGACATGGCCAAGGCCCTCGCCCTGCGCGCGCAGGTCAACGAGCAGCTCGGCCCGGACTGGGGCGTCACCGTCTCCGTCAACGACCTGCTCCTCAAGGCCTCCGCCCTCGCGCTCCTGCGCCACCCGAGCCTGAACGCCACCTTCGCCGGCGAGTCCGTCCAGCGGCACGGCGCCGTCCACGTCGGCTTCGCGCTCGCCGTCGACGAGGGCCTGCTCACGCCCGTCATCCGCAACACCGCGCAGCTCTCCTTGGGGGAAATCGCCAAGCAATCCAAGGATCTCGCCGAGCGGGGCAGGGCGCGCAAGCTCAGGCCCGACGAGTACCAGGGCGGCACCTTCACTGTGTCCAACCTTGGCATGTTCGGCATCAAGGAGTTCTCGGCCATCATCAACCCGGGCGAGGCCGCCATCCTCGCCGTGGGCGCCGTCGAGAAGCGCCCCGTCGTCGTCAACGACCAGCTCGCCATCGGCCAGGTCATGTCCGCGACCCTCTCCGGCGACCACCGCGTCATCGATGGCGCCGTCGGCGCCAGATTCCTGCAGGACTGGAAGGCCCTGCTCGAGCAGCCGCTGCGTCTGTTGGCCTGAGAACAGCGCGGAAGTCCCCGGTTCGATTGGATATCCAACCACTTCCGACTCAAGTCGGGGAGGATTGGGACAATCGTCGCTCCGCCCCTTGGGGCGTTCCGCCGCGGCGCGCCGTCGCACCTCATCCCACGTCGCCATCAGATCAGAGCAAGATCAATGGCTTGGGCCGAACGACAACTCCCGGCATGTGCCTTGCGACGGGACGGTGACAACAAGAGCGAGAGGCTGTCTCTCGTTCCCAACCCCTGAATGGAGCTTCCCATGATCCGCTCGATCGCCACCGCCCTGGTTGCCGCTTTCGCCCTCTCGTTCGCCGCCGTCGCCGATGAGGCCGCCAAGGCCGAGGCCAAGCCGGCCGAGAAGAAGGAAGAGAAGAAGGCCGAGAAGAAGGCCGAGAAGGCCGAGGAGAAGAAGGCCGAGAAGAAGGCTGAGGAGAAGAAGTAGTTTCAGCTTTCGCCCTCCAGGCGATCGGCACTCCACCAAGACCCCTCTGGCGCCCGCAAGCGCCGAGGGGTCTTGGCTTTTCGTGCGTAGGAGTTTGCGCTGTTCGATTCCGCCGCGCCCCGCGGCGCACCTCCGCACACCGGTCTGGGGCGTTTGTCCCCACGGCCGGCGTCCCGCCCAAGGTCGCGTCGTAATTTCAATGGGTTGGGAAGCGCCAAAGTTCGGCAAGCGGCTTGCGTATACAGGTTTGCGTGACGGGACTTCCCCGACACACCAATCCAGGAGTTCACAATGATCCGCTCGATCGCCATGGGTCTCATCGCCGCTTTCGCCCTCACGTTCGCCGCCGCCGCTGAGGAGGCCGCTGCTCCGGCCGCCGACGCGAAGCCCGCCAAGAAGGCCAAGAAGGCCAAGAAGGCCAAGAAGGCTGAGAAGACCGAGGAGAAGAAGGCCGACGCGAAGTAAGTCGGACCGCTTCAACACCGGCGATCAGCTGGACTCGAGGGCTTCCCATCGCAAGGTGGGGGGCCCTTCGATTTTTCCGGCTGGGGTGCTGCGGCTAGGCTGGCTTCGGCTCTGCAGCCTTCGGCGCGGGCTTGAGCTCCTGGCACACCAGGTACACCTCCTTGCTGTGCCGCGCCTGGCTCGCCTCGGGCTTGACCACCTTGACCTGCTTGAACACCGACTTGCAGAGCTTGTGGTAGCCCTCGAAGTCGCCGCCCATGAACACCTTCACCACGAACGAGCCGCCCGGCAGCAGCACCTCCTGCGCGAGCGAGAGGGCGCGTTCGGCCAGCGCCAGCGAGCGGGCCTCGTCGGCGCTGCGGACGCCTGAGGTCTTGGGCGCGAGGTCGCTCAGCACGGCGTGGTAGGGAGCCTTGCCCTCGGTGCGCAGCCTCGCCAGGAGCTCGGGCGTGAAGGCGTCCGCCACCCAGGTCACGATGGGCTTGGGCAACGTCGGGATCGGCTCGAGATCGACCCCCAAGACGAAGCCGCTCGCGCCCACGGCCTGCGCGGCCACCTGGCAGAACCCTCCCGGCGCGGCCCCCAGATCGAGCACGCGGCCGCCCTGACGCAGGAGCCGGAAGCGCTTCTGGATCTCGTCCAACTTGTAGGCTGAGCGCGCGCGGAAGCCCTCGTCCTTGGCCTTCTGGAAGAAGCGATCGCGCGGGTTGTAGTGAGCCATGCGCTGCGTATAGCAGAGTCGCTTCAGAAATCCGCGCGAGTTGTCGGACCTTCTTGGTAGGCTTCCGGCCAGGGGGGAACATGTCCACACAGAAGAGGCCGGGCTTCGCGCCGCGCTCGCTCTCGAGGGCGCTCGCGCTCGCGCTGGGCGTCGCCGGGTGCAACCTCGTCAACGTCGTGCCGAACGAGGGCATGAAGCTCAGGCCCGTCGAGTACGCGCTGCATGCGTTCGATTTTCCCTCGGGCCTGCGCGTGATCGTGGAGCGCGACACGCGGACTCCGCTGGTCGGGGTCTTCCTGGTGGTGGGCGGCGGCTCCGCGGGCGATCCGGCGGGGAAGGAAGGCCTCGCGCACCTGGTCGAGCACCTCTCGTTCCGCTCGCGGCCCTTCGGAAATCACACTCTGGCCGACCTGCTCACGCAGGCGGGCGGGGTGGACCAGAACGCGCGCACCACCTTCGACGCGACCACGTATTCCGAGCTCGGCGTCGCCTCTGAGCTCTCGGTGATGCTGCGGATCGAGTCGGCGCGGATGATGAACCCGGTCACCGGCGTCACGCCCGAGGTCCACGCGACCGAGCTGGAGGTCGTGCGCAACGAGCTTCGCGAGCGCAACGAATCCGGCTTCGTGGGCGACGCGCTCTCGCCGCTCCAGGCGCAGCTCTTTCCTGCCTCGCACCCCTACGCCCGCGCGGTGGGCGGGACGAACGAGAGCCTGAGCGCGATCACTCCCGCCGATGTGCAGGCGTACGCCGCGGCCCACTACCGGCCCGACAACATGACGCTGGTGATCGCCGGCAACCTCGACCTCGACGCGACCGACAAGGTCCTCGAGGGCGTGCTCCCGTTCACGCTCACGCACGCCTCGAAGAAGGTGGTCGTCCCCGAGCGGATGTCCCCCCAGCCGCCTCCGGTCCCCGAGCTGCCGCCGGCGCCCGCGAAGCTGCAGCGAATCGTCCTGCCGGTGACCACGGCCGAGCTCTGGATCGCCTGGTCTTTGCCGCGGGGCTTCGACAGCGAGAACTTCCTGCTCGACTTCAGCGCCGAGGCCCTCGACACCGCGCTCTTCCAGGGCATCGTCGACGACCACGAGGACGTCATCTCGCTCCACACCCGGGCCATTCCGGGCCGCGAAGCCTCGATGCTGATCACGCACGTCCAGCTCGCCTCTCCAGACCTCGCCGAGAAGTACCTGGCGAAGCTGCTCGACGAAGTGCCGAACGTGGTCGTCCAGCAGCACGCGAGCTTCGGCCTCAACGACTTCGTGTTCAACCGTGTGCGGCGCAAGGTGCTGATCAACCAGGTGCTCGACGCTGAGCAGCTCTCCCTGCGCGGCCGCCGGCGCGCGATGGTGACGCACTTCTCCCGCGATCCGGCCCTGTTCTCGCACGCGGTGCGCGACCTGGACGCGCTGACCCTGCCGAGGGCACGCGCCTTCTACGAGCCGTTCCTGACCGCGGCGCGGGCGCGGGCGATCCTCATCGTCCCCGCCACGAACGAGGTGGCGGGAGTGGCGCCGCAGGCGAATGGCACCGAGGCCCCGCGCGGAACCCAAGGCGTGCGCGATGGACGGCCGAAGCCCGAATGGTTCGACGCGCTCTTGTCCGCGCCGGCGCCGATCACCTATCGCCTCCCCAACGGACTCTCGGTGGTGCTGGACCACCGCGCGGGCTTGCCCATCCTCGACGCCAGCATCTCCTACGCGGTGGGCACGGCGATCGTGCAGAACCCGTC
>JAFEBC010000628.1 GCA_018266095.1 Deltaproteobacteria bacterium | reverse complement strand
GGCGAAGGCCTCCAGCGCCTCCCGCTTGTCCGCCGGCGCCAGCTTCAGCGCAGGGTGATCGGGGGCCACGGCCATGTACGTCGCGCCGAAGATGGTGTCCGCGCGCGTGGTGAACACGCGGATCGCCCCGCCGCCGCCGACCAGCGGGAAGTCGATCTCCAGGCCGTCGCTGCGCCCGATCCAGTTGCGCTGCATCGTCACGATGCGCTCGGGCCAGTCGAGCCCGTTCAGCCCCTGCAGCAGGCGGTCCGCGTAGGCCGTGATGCGGAAGGCCCACTCGGGGATGATGCGCTCCTCGACCGTGCTGCCGCAGCGCCAGCACTTGCCGTCCTCGACCTGCTCGTTCGCCAGCACGGTGTTGCATGAGGGGCAGAAGTTCACCTTCGCGCGGCGGCGGTACACGAGCCCGCGCTCCAGCATGCGCAGGAAGAACCACTGGTTCCAGCGGTAGTACTCGGGGTCGCTCGTGGCGATCTCGCGCGACCAGTCGATGCTGATGCCCAGGTCGTACGTGTCCTTCTTGAACGACGCGATGTTCTTGGGCGTGCGGATGGCCGGGTGCACGCCCTCCTTGATGGCCGCGTTCTCGGCGGGCAGGCCGAAGCTGTCCCAGCCGAACGGGTGCAGCACGTCGAAGCCCTTGCGCCGCGCGAACCGCGCCAGCACGTCGGTGATGGAGTAGACGCGCACGTGCCCCATGTGCATCTCGCCCGAGGGGTACGGGAGCATGCCGAGCACGTAGTACTTGTGAGCCGCCGGACGGTTGCCCGCGCGGTTCAAGTCGCGCGCGTGCCAGTAGGACTGCCACTTGGGTTCGATGGCCTTTGCGTCGTAGCGGTCTTGCATTGCGGCTCGTGTCTCCGATGAGGCCCCGTGGGGCGCCGAAAGGGGCGGGAGTATAGCGCGGTGCGGCACGCTGGGCGAGCGGTCCGGGAGCCGTTGAGTGTGGTCAAGCGGCGGAAGGCCGCTCGAGCGCGTGGCCTACTTCGGCTTGCGGGGCAGCAGCGGCACCACGTTGCTCGAGGGCGGCTGCGAGGACGGACCGGGTGGGGCTGCGTCCTGGGGTGACTCCTTGACCCGCTTGTGTGCCTTGGGCCTGGCCCGCGCTGCGCCGCGCACGACGAAGCTCTCGGGCTGCCTGACGTCGCCCAGGTCGACGAGCATGCGGTTGAGCGCGTTGCGATCGAACGCCTCGGCGTCCCACGGATAGCCCAGCCAATCGCGCCTGTCGGCGAGATCCCGATCCTCGCGCGGACCCGGTTTGGAGGCGAAGGCCGCGAGCAAGGCTTCGTATCCCGGCGGCCCCCCACAGTCCTCAGGCGGAAACGCGTTCTCACCCGCGACGCACACCGCCCAGCCGCGCGGATGCTCGGGTGCGGGCCCGATCACCTTGCACTCGATGCGCCAGTCGTCGCCGAAGTCGTAGACATACTGGAACTTCTCGCCTGCGCGCAGGGCGAGCGTGGCCAGGGTGGCCTTGGTCTCGTCGAGGTCGAAGTGGGTGTCGTCGGGATCGGGGACGGAGTAGCGCCGCCCACGGACCTCGAACTCGTGCAGATGGCGATCCTCCCAAGCGGCCGCGAGCTGCAGGAGGTGATGCAGCTTGGAGAGGCGCGCGGCCTGCGGCACCACCAAGCGGCGCCACGCGCGCGGGCGCACGTCGGTGAGTGACACCTCGAGGAGCAGGGCCGTCTTCGTGTCGCGGATGGGCTTCACGGCACGCTCTCGAGCAGCTTGTTCACGGCCTTGCCCGTCTCGTCGTCGAGCTGTTCGACCGACTCGCCGCTCGCCTGCGCGCTGGCGAGCAGCACACCCTCGCCCGTCGCGTGCACGCGCAGCGTGAGCTTGTAGCGGCGGCCCACCTTGGTCATGCGGCCGCTCACCACCAGGTCGGCGCCGAGCAGGCGGCCCGTCTCGACTTCGCACAGGGCCGCGCAGTCCTCGAGCTTCTTGCCGGAGGACGAGAGGAGCACCAGCACGTTCTCGCGGCTCATCACGGTCAGGCCGCGCTTGGAGTCGGAGATGAGGCCGCGCACGGCGTCGGAGAAGTACACGCGGTCGATCTTCTCCGACTTGTCGAGCTCGTTCTCGAACTCCAGCACGGCCACGCGGCGCGGCGCCTGCGCTTTCTTCTCGGGGAAGGTCAGCGGCTCCTTGGCCGAGCCCACGCGCGCGGGCCCGCCGCCCTGCTCGTCCCACGCCTCGAGGAAGTACTCGATCACCGGCTCGTTGCTGACGATGGTGACGGCGTAGCGGTCCTTGTCCTTGGTGAGGCCCTCGGCCGTGTACGCCTTGGCCTTCGCGGCGCGCCAGTAGACCATCGGCGCGAACACGCCCTTCGGCCCGCGGATGGAGGCGCTCACGGCGAGGCCGTTGCCGAAGTCCACGCGCGCTGCCTGCACGGCGTCGATGGTGGGCCCGGCGGCCAGCGCGGGCAGTCCGGACAGGAGCAGGAGAGCGAGCACGAGCGTTTTCATCGCGTGGAAGTGTACACTCTTCGCATGCGAACGGTCCCGCTGCTCGCGTTGCTCCTGTCCGCCGCCGCCGCCACCTCGGCGGGCGAGCCCGACAAGGCCCCCGATTGGGTCAAGCAGGGCAGCGGCCTGTTCACGCAGGCGGACGACACGCGGGTGCTGCGCGGCGTGGGCGTCGTGTGCAAGACGCCGCTCGAGTTCGCGGCCGTGATGCGCGCCTTCGGTGAGATCACCAACACGCTCGAGTCCAAGGTCGGGAGCGATCCCTCCAGGGCGACCAGCTCGACCGACAGCGTCTCGATGGCGATCAAGACAGGCGCCTCGCGCGACTTCGGCGCACCGCCCGTTCACGTGATGACGCTGGTCAAGGACTACCAGTCGAGCACCGTGGGCGGCGTCGACGAGCAGCTCGTGTCGGCCGCGCTCAAGGTCGAGCTCAAGAGCGGCAGCGGGGGCCTGCTCTACAAGGACCTGGCCGAGTCGCACGCAGTGGGCACGAAGCTCGATGAGTCGCAGACCATCTCCTTGACCATCGACGAGGGCGCGGGCCTGTACGAGCTGTTGGCGTCGATGGCCAAGGACGGAGTGCACTGGACCAAGACCTACCGCGACAGCGAGTGCGTGTACGCGCTGGCGGAGATGACGCTGAAGTAGCGGGCGGTCTTGAAGGTGGCGCCCCGCCGAGACAGAGCGCCTACCCGTGGTACACGCGGCTCGCCCCGATGCGCCCCTCGCGCACCACCAGCACCTCGGCGACCATGCTCTCGGGCTCGCCGGGCACCTGGCGGCGGTACTCCATGAACACGCGCTCGCCGTCGGCCGTGAGCGACTCCTCGACGTAGCGCAGGCCCGGCAGGCGCCCGAACGCGTCCGCCCACCACTCGCGCAGCGCGGCCTTGCCGATGAGATAGCCGCCGGTGTCCGGACGCAGCGCGCGCAGCTTGGGCGAGGTGTGCCTGGCGTCGTCGGCGTAGAGCGAGAGCAGCGTGTCCAGGTCGTGCGTGGTGAAGCACGACAGCCACGTGCGCGCGAGGGCGATGAGGTCTTCAGGACGGGACATCTGAACCTCTTCTGGGCCCGCCCGGTCCAGCCGGGCCCCGATTCTGGAGGCGCCCTACTCCTTCTTGCCTGGCCCCGACGAGTCCACGCTCGTGTCCGGCGCGATCGCGCCCGGGCCCAGCGCGGCGCCCTCGGTCACGCGCTGCTGCGCGGCCTCGGTCAGCGGCAGGGCGTCGATGCGCGCGGGCCCGGCGGCAGGTGACGCGGGCGGCGGCTCGGTGACCGGCGAGACCATCGCGGGGGCGTCCGGCGGCGCGGCAGACGCGCGGCCCTCGGTCATGGGGAACATGCCCACCGGCCCCAGCGCCTCCTCGGAGTCCACCGTGGGCGCAGGCAAGGGCACCGCGGGCGGCGGGCTCGTCTTGGGCGGCGCCATCTCGAACGACGCGGGCTTGGCGCGGCTGGCGGCGTCGGCCTTGGCCAGCTCGACCAGCGCGAGCAGGCGCGCGCTGCGACCCCAGCCCAGCGCGGCGACCGAGAGCTGGGAGAACGCGAACGCGAGCATCATGCCGCCGGTCGTGCCCTGACCGATGCGCGCGCGCGTCCAGAGGAAGAGCCCGGCCACGCCCAGGCCCAGCGCCCAGGTGGCGACGCCGATGACGAGCGCGCGCAGCGGCCTGCGGAAGTAGAGCTTGAAGCCCGCGAACGCGGCGAAGAAGGCCGACCGGCGGTGCGGCTCGGCCACGAACAGCGCGCGCCCCGAGTCGGCGATGGTCTGGCCGATGAGGAGGAAGAACACGAAGGCGATGAGCGCCCAGCGGCTCCCTGCGTCCGCGGCCGTCTCGCTGATCTGCGTCTCGGCGGCCTTGCCCGCCATCTTCATCAGCACGCCGCCCGGGATGGCGAACACGCCCAGCGGGATGAGCCCGAAGGCCACGAAGCGCAGGAGCCGGCCATAGTGCCCCGCGGCCCCCGAGAGGAGCTGGCGCAGGTCCTGGACCTCGTCCGTGCGCGAGGCCGCCAGCGCCACCCCGGCGAGGAACGGCGACACCAGGAGCAGCATCACCAGCGAGCTCGAGATCGCGCTCTGCAGGGCGATTTGGGCCTCGGGGCTGCCGAGCTGCTTGACCGCGTCGGTGAGGGCGAGCGAATCGAGCGCTCTGGCCCACTCGCCCGCCTTGGGGTTCCGGTCGAACCACGAGGAGAACACGCGCCCGAGCGGCAGCATGGAGAGCCAGGCGGGCACCGCCATCACCGCGACATAGAGGACGAGGATGCGCCAGTGGGCCGCACGCCGCAGCGCGCGCCGCAAGAGTCCGGGCGTGGTCACAGCGAGCCCCCGATCGTCAGCAGGGCCTCGACCCAGGCGCCGAGCTCGAGCTGCCAGCGCCGCGTGGCCTTGCTGTTGGGCTCCCGAGCCTTGCCGTCGTCGAACTTGTTGATGTCCATGAGCACGCTGTTGTCCGGGTCGAGCTGCGCGGATTCGATCTTGGAGGGCCGCAGGAACTCCCAGCGGTGCCACTTCTCGTCGGCGGGCCACAAGATGCGCTCGGTGGTGCCGTCCTCGAACGTCACCAGGATGGTCTGCGGCACCCACAGGCCGCGCCGGATGGCCTTGAAGGCGCTCTTCCACTGGAAGGGCCCCTTCTCGGCGTGCTTCTTCCCGTCCTTGCCGTCCTTGGCCTTGTCGTCCTTGGCCTCCGGGTGGTCCTTCTT
>JAFEBC010000627.1 GCA_018266095.1 Deltaproteobacteria bacterium | reverse complement strand
CCAGGTCGTCGCAGACCTCCTCGCCCACGTTGAGGCAGTCGGTGAGCTTGCCGCCGAAGATGGTCAGGTGGTGGTCGCCGCGCTCGATGACGTGCTTGCGCGAGAGCTGCATCCAGTCGCGCGTGCCGCCGCCGCCGGTGTTGACCACGAGGGGTCGCACGCCGCAGCGCTCGGCGATGATGTCGGAATCATCGAGCGGCTTGTCGAGCTTCAGGCGCTTGTTGATGTTGTCGAGGACGAACTTGCGGTCCTCGGGCGTGACCGTGACCTCGGGCTTGTCGACGCGCGTGTCGGTGGTGCCGATGCACGTGCGCGGGCCCATGGGGATGACGAAGAAGAGGCGCCCGTCGTCGGCGAAGAAGGTGAGCACGCGGCGGTGCGGCGTGAGGCGCTTCACCAGGATGTGGATGCCCTTGGAGAAGACGTGCTGGTGGGCGGTGCGCTGGCCGGACCTCTCGTTGTGGGCGTCGGCCCAGGGGCCGCAGGCGTTGATGAGGTTCTTCGCGCGGATGTCGAAGGTCTGGCCGGTGGTGACGTCGCGGGCGCTGACGATCCAGAGGTCGCCCTCGCGGCGGGCGCCCGTGCTCTCGACGTAGTTCGCGCCGATGCAGCCGTGATCCAGCGCGCTGCGCACGAAGCCCCACACGAAGCGCGCGTCGTTGTCGTGCAGGTACGCGTCCGAGTACTCGAAGCCGCCGTCGCAGACGTCGCGCGCGATCACGGGCTCCTCGCGCTCGATGTCGCCGAGCGTGAGCAGCCGCGGCCGCCGCGTGAAGAAGCCGCCGATGAGCCAGTAGAGCCAGGTGCCGGCGACGAGCTTCCACAGGCCGTGACGGAAGCCCTTCTGGTGCGTGGCGAAGAAGCGGATCTCCTGCACCGTGGACGGATAGCTGCGCAAGAGGAGGTTGCGCGCGCGGCACAGCTTGCGCACGAGGCCGAACTCGAACGACTCCATGTACTTGATGCCGCCCCACGCGAGGTTCGACGACTGCGAGCTCGTGGAGGACGCGAAGTCGCTGCGATCGATGAGCGCGACCTTCGCCCCGCGCGCGCTGAGCGCGGCCGCGGAGACGGCGCCGTTGATCCCGCCGCCGAGGATGAGGACGTCGAAGGTCTGCTCCGAGAGCTTCCGGACGTTGGTGTCGCGCAAGGCCATGGCCGACACAAACTAGCAGCACTCCGCGGGCCGTGTGGGCGGCGATGCGTCGCAGTTCGTGCGCGGGCGTCAGCGGCCTCCGGGGTAGAGTGCGCGCCGTGTTCGTCGCGGCTCACCTCGGGATCGGCAGCGCGCTCGGCCGTCGCTTCGTGGACGCGCGCGACTTCGGGTGGCTGCTCCTCGGCACGCTCGTGCCGGACGTCATCGACAAGAGCCTGTACTACGGCCTCTCGACGGCCCTCGGCCGCAGCGGCGCGCAGCTCGGGCTCATCTCCGGCACGCGCACCATCGGGCACTCGATCCTGTTCGCGGTGCTGGTGCGGCTCGTGTTCGGTCCGCGGCGCGGGCAGGCGCTCTTCGTCGGCATGATCACGCACCTGGGGCTGGACGTGATCGGCGACTCGGTGTGGCTGACGATGGTGGCGCTCGGCTTCTACGCGCCGCCGAAGGCAGGCCCGGCGACCTCGGTGGCGATCTTCTTCCCGCTCCTGGGGATGCACCTGCCGAACTATCCGTACAAGGGCGTGGCCGAACACGCGCGCACGATCGGGCGCACGTGGAACCTGTTCACCGAGCCGCTGGGCCTCGTGTGTCTGTGGTTCCAGCGGAGGGACCTGCTCGCGCTGTGGGCGCGCGCGCGGGGGAGGGCGCCCGCGGACGGGACGTCTCCGCAGAGCGGGCAGCCGGCGCCGCAGCGTTCGGACACGGATCGGATCGTGCGGGGGCTGCTCCTCCTGCTGGCCATCGCCACCTTCGCGTCGTCCTTGGGGATGACCTGGCTGCGCAAGCACGCGATGCCGGTGGAGACCGCGCAGCAACGACAGGCCCGGCAGGCCGCGGACGCGCAGCGCGACGAGGAGCGGCGCGCCCAGGTGCTGCGCCGGTGGATCGCGAACCCGCCCGAGGAGGTGCAGCAGCTCACGGGCAGTTGCGTCTCCCAGCTCGACACGACCACGTGCCGGCTCGGGTTCTGGATCTCGACGCCCTTGGCGATGCGCGATCCCGCGAAGCTCGCGCCGATCGCGTGCGCGAAGATCCCGGACATCGTCCACGCCGCTGACGCGCTCGGCCTGCGCGGAGAGTACGTCTCCCGGCCGCAAGATCACGAGTGCTGGTTCTTCGCATACGGCCGGCACTCGGTGATCGTGCTGCACGACAAGCAGACCAACGCGGTCGGCCTGCAAGAGGTGCAGTGACTCCACGCGGTGCGAACGCCCCCGGGCTCGCGCGCGCCCCGAAGAGCGCGCCCGTCTCGCGACGCTCCGCTACGCCAGCGCCTGGTCCACGAGGAGCTGCTGCTCCAGCTTGTGCGAGGCCGCGCTGCCCGTGGCCGGCGACGCGCTCTCGGGCCGCGCGATGCACGTGATCGGCTCACGCGACAGCCCCGCCGGCCAGCGCGCCGCGAGCGTGTACCAGGCGCCCATGTTGAACGGCTCCTCCTGGACCCACACGAGCTTCGCGCTCGCCGGGAACTGCGCGAGCTGCGCCTTGAGCTGCGACTCGGGGAACGGATAGAGCTGCTCGAGCCGCACGATGGCGACGTCGCGCTTGCCGCTCGCCTCGCGCGCCGCGAACAGGTCGTAGAAGACCTTGCCCGAGCAGAGCAGCACCTTGCGCACCGCCTTCGGATCGGCCGCGCCTTGCGCGAACGCCGGGTCGCCGAGCACGTGCTGGAACTGCCCGTGCGCGAGGTCGTGCAGCGTGGAGGTGGCCAGCTTGTGCCGCAGGAGCGACTTGGGCGTCATCACCACCATCGGCTTGCGCCACGGACGCAAGACCTGGCGCCGCAGCGCGTGGAAGTAGTTCGCGGGCGTGGTGAAGTTGCACACCTGCATGTTGTCCTCGGCGCAGAGCTGCAAGAAGCGCTCGAGGCGCGCCGACGAGTGCTCGGGGCCCTGGCCTTCGAAGCCGTGCGGCAACAGCAACACGAGCCCGGAGAGGCGCATCCACTTGTCCTCGGCCGAGCTGATGAACTGGTCGATGACCACCTGCGCGCAGTTGGCGAAGTCGCCGAACTGGGCCTCCCAGCAGGTGAGCCAGTCGGGCGAATCGAGCGAGAAGCCGTAGTCGAAGCCGACCACGCCGGCCTCGGAGAGCGGGCTGTCGTAGATGTCGAGGCGCGCGCCCGGCTTGGCCACATTCGTCAGCGGAGCGAAGCGCGTGCCCGTCTTGGAGTCGACCAGCGCCGCGTGCCGGTGGCTGAACGTGCCGCGCCGCGCGTCCTGTCCGGAGAAGCGCACCGACGTGCCCTCGGAGAGGAGCGACGCGAACGCGAGGTGCTCGCCTGTGCCCCAGTCGAACGGCACGGCCTCGCCGCCCGGCTGCGCGAGCTTCTTGCGCTCCTCGAGGATCTTGTGGACCTTCTCGTGCGGCGTGAAGCTCGACGGCACCTGGCCCAGCCTGGCCGCGAGCGCCTTGAGCGTGTCGAGCGGGACGCTGGTGTCCACCTCGGGCACGCTCGTGTCAGGCCCGCCCTTGTACTTCTGCCAGAGGCCCGCGAGCGCGTTCGGGAACTGCCGGGTGGCGCCCGACTTGCGCGTCTGATCGAGCT
>JAFEBC010000626.1 GCA_018266095.1 Deltaproteobacteria bacterium | reverse complement strand
GAGAGGAATCGGGCTCTGATAGCGGCCCACCTCGTGCTCGCCCGTGCGCGAGAGGGCGAGCACGTAGAGGATCCAGAATGGCCCTGTGACGAGCTCGCTGAGGGCGCGCAAGATGTCGATGTGGCGGCCCGCCGACGCCGCGATCACGAGCCGCGTCGGCTGTCGCTCGAACCGGTCGTCGTATTCCCGCGGCGTGTCGCCCTGGAGCGTTGGCCCGCTGGTGAACTTCATCGCGCCCCCCGGCGTCTGCGCCCGACCTCTGAGCGCGCCTACTTCTCGATCTTCGCCGTCTTCACGTAGTCCAACTGTGGGAACGACTTCTTCAGATACGCGTTCCCCTGCTCCTGGATCATCCCCTGGTCCGGGCCTGCGCCGCTCGGGGCGCCATCGCCGTAGCCCTTGTAGAGCGAGTCGACGATGTCCATGCCCTTGATGACCTTGCCGAACGGGCGGAAGCCCATGCCGTCGAGCATGACGTTGTCCTTGAAGTTGATGAAGAGCTGCGTGGTGCGCGAGTCCGGGCCCGAGGTGGCGAAGGTGATGAAGCCGCGCAGGTTGCTCTGGCCGCCCGCAGGGTCGTCCTTGATCACGGCCGGCTGCCATTTGGTGTTCACGGCCGGGTCGCCGTTGATGCCGAACTGGACCATGAAGTTGGCGATGGCGCGGAAGAAGGCCACGTCGTCGAAGTAGCCGAGCTTGACCAGATTGTAGAAGCGGTCCGCGCCCAGCGGCGCCCAGTCGCGGTGGACCTCGACGACGAACGCGCCCTTGGTGGTGGTGAACTTCGCCTTGAAGACCTTGGGCGCCTGCGCGGTGGCCTTCTCGGGCTCGAGCAGCTTGGCGTTGGGCTTGGCCTGGGCGGCGATGGGGAGCGAGAGGAGCGAGAGCGCGAGCAGGGCGGCGCGGAGGGTGTGGGAAGTGTGCATGGCGCGCATGATGATCAATGTCACACCCGAGGGGAAGGGGCTGTGCGCGCGGGGGCGATCGTTGACCCCACGGCGCCAATGACTTGACCCACGGCGCCAATGACTTGACCCTGTGCGCCAACGCTGGCCCGGCGGGCGGCGAGGCGTGTATCAGGAAAGAATGACCCTTTTCTCGCCCACGGTTTCTGCACGAGAAGCCCTCGCGTCCTTCCCCGCTCGCAGGCCGCGCAGATCTCGTTCGACTTGAGCGACGCGGCGGCGGAGGCGCCGGTGGTCACGGTGCGCGCCCCCGTCACCGTCACGCTCTGCGACCTCGCGGGCAACTGCGCGTCGGACACGTCGGAGCCGTTCCTCGAGGTGGACCAGGTGCCGCCGGCCATCGTCTTCGAGGCGCCGTCCTCGCCCGCCATCTTCGGCATCGGCCAGACGGTGAACCTCGGTGTGCAGCTCGATCGCGAGGTCGGCGACGCGGCGCTGACGCTGCAGTTGGGCGGCGCGACCTTCATCCCCACCTACGAGCACTACACGGGCGCGGCCGGGACGCCGTATGGCTATCGCTATTCGATGGTGCTCCCGGGCGGCTTCACCGAGGGGAGCTACGCGATCGCGCTGGTGGCGGGCACGGACGCCTTTGGCAACCAGCTCGCGTCGAGCGCCGCGCCCATCGTCGGCCCGAGCCTCACGCTCAAGTCGGTCCCGCCCGTCCTCACCTCGTCCTTCCCGCGCGGCCAGACGGGCTACGCGTTCCGCGACGTGGTCGAGGCCGGCATCGACGCGCCGCAGATGTACTCGTTCGTCTCGCAGTCGGCTGGGGTGGTCGACGATCTGAGCACGGGCACGCTCGCGGTCTGCCTCAATCCGTCGCTGCCGACCTGCGTGGGCGCGACGACCAGCGCGTCGTCGGGCGGGCTGACCGTGAGCATCAAGCCGCGCACCAACGTCAAGGTGGGCCAGATCGACCTGACCGTCGCCGCTGGCGCGACCGGCGGCGAGCAGTACGTGCAGGCGCAGTTCACCGACAAGGCCGGCAACGTCGGCGCGCTCCAGTTCAAGGTGATCGTCGACAACAGCCCCAAGGCCGACGACCTGACGTCCACGCTCGAGCCGTACCGGGTCGCGGGCGCGATGCCGGCGATCGCGGGGGCCGTGTTCCAAGGCAAGAAGCTGCTCGGCATCGGCTCGTCGGGCATCCGCAAGGTGGGCGACCCGACGCCCGTGACCAACGCGGACGAGTGGCACCTCGGCTCCGACACCAAGGCGATGACGGCCACGCTGATGGGCATCTACATCGACCGGAACATCTTTCACTTCGAGAACACCATCGCGGACATGTTCGCCGGAGAGACCATCGATCCCGGCTACCGGGATGTCACCGTCGAGGACCTCATGCACCACCTCGGAGGCGCGCCGGCCAACATTCCGGGCGACATCTGGAACGACATGTACGCGAACCCGTACGATCCCGCTGAGCGCATGAAGGCCGTGCGCGCGATCCTGGCGCGTCCGCCCGAGCAGCCGCGGGGCACGTACACGTACTCGAACGCGGGCTACATGATCCTGGGCGCGGCGATGGAGCGCGCGCTGGGCGCGAGCTGGGAGCAGATGCTTCAGTCGGAGATCTGGAACCAGCTCCACATGGGCTCGTGCGTGTTCGGGCCGCCGGGGACGCCAGGGCTCGTGGAGGAGCCGTGTGGACATCAGACGAACGCGGACGACTCGCTCTCGCCCTGGGATCCGGGCGCGATCCCCGGAGACAACCCGCCTTCGCTAGGCCCGGCGAACTCCGCGGCGTGCTCGCTCACCGATTGGGGCAAGTTCGCTGCGCTGCACCTCGCGGCCTTGCGCGGTGAGGCGTCGACGATCATCTCGAACGCCACGATGCAGCGGCTGCACACGCCGTATCCCGGCGGGGAATATGCGGCTGGCTGGCAAGTGGTCTCGCGCTCGTGGGCCGGGGGCACGGCGCTCACGCACACGGGGTCGAACACGTTCTGGTACGTGACCATCTGGATGGCGCCGGCCAAGAACCTCACGTTCCTGGTGGCGACCAACGCGGCCAGCAGCCAGGTCGGGGGCAACATCGACGCGGCGTTCGGGCCGCTCATCGATCGATACGCGCCGTGAGCTCGTGCGGGCGACCCATTCACGAGATCGTCATTCCGACGCCCGTTCAGACCAGCGCGTTGCCGCCGTCGACGACGACGCCCTGGCCCGTGGTGTAGCTGCCGCGCATGAACGCCAGGTAGTGCTCGGCGATGTCGTCCGCGGTGCCGATGCGGCGCACCGGGAGCTTCGCCGCGGCGTCGCGGAACATCTGCGTGCGGGCCTGCTCGTCGAAGTTCGCCCAGAGGTCGGTCTCGACGAAGCCGGGGATGACGATGTTCACCCGCACCGGCGCGAGCTCGAGCGCCAACGCGCGTGTGAGCGACTCCATCGCGCCGCAGATGCTGGCGCCGATGGCGAACCCAGGTGGCGGACGCCGCGCGGCGAGACCGCCGGAGAGCACGATGGACTGCCGCAGCGACTTCCGCGCGGCCCGCACGGAGGCGAGCGCGCCCCAATAGCGCACGTCGAAGAAGCGCCGCGCCGCCGCGAGATCGAGCTGCTCCACCGGTCCCAAGAGCAGGTGCTCACCGGCCGTGTAGACCAGGTGATCGATGGGCCCGG
>JAFEBC010000625.1 GCA_018266095.1 Deltaproteobacteria bacterium | reverse complement strand
ATCGCCGGTGCACGTGTACGGGGACCCAGGGCAGCTCGAGCAGATCCTCTTCAACCTGGCCGCGAACGCGCGCGACGCCATGCCGGCGGGCGGGCGGCTGTCGATGGAGACCGAGTTGGTCGAGCTCGACCACACCGCGCTCGTGGGCCGGCCGGGCGCGAAGCCGGGACGCTATTGCCTGCTGGCCGTGCGCGACACGGGCGTGGGCATGGACGCGGAGACGATGGAGCGCGCCTTCGAGCCCTTCTTCACCACCAAGGACCCGGGGCAGGGCACGGGCCTGGGCCTCGCCACCGTGTACGGCGTGGTCCAGCAGAGCAAGGGCCAGGTGTGGCTCTACAGCGAGGTGGGCAAGGGCACCACCGTGAAGGTCTACCTGCCCGAGGCGCCGCTGGCGCAGAGCCTGGCCCCCGCGCCGCGGCCCGCGCAGCAGGACTATTCGGGCACCGAGACCGTGCTCCTCGTCGAGGACGACCGCGTCATCCGGCGCATGGCCAACGCCGCGCTCGGCCGCTTTGGTTACCGCGTGCTGGTCGCCTCGAACGGCGAGGAGGGCCTGGCGATGGCGCTCGCCCACGAGGGCGACATCGACCTGCTCGTCACCGACGTGGTGATGCCGGGCATGAGCGGTCACGCGCTGTTCGCCAGGCTCCACCCGCTGCGCCCCCGGCTCAAGGTGCTCTACGTGTCCGGCTACACCGAGGACGTGCTGCGCGAGCGCGGCGGCCTGGACGCCAACGCGCAGGTGCTGGAGAAGCCCTTCACGCACCTCACGCTCGGCAAGCACATCCGCGAGATCCTGGACCGCAAGTAGGCCCGCGGGGCCTCAACTGGCCTGACCTTCAGGTGGCATGGTCAGATTCCTGCGTCGCTGGACATCTTCGGGTACGCTCCGCAGCCGATGACGGAGCCAGACGCTCAGCCGCCCACACCCGCGCCCGCGCAGCCGCCGGTCGGGGAGTTCTTTGAACGCCTGCCGCTGGCGAGCTGGATCTACGAGCTGTCCTCGCGCGTCATCGTGGCCGCGAACGACGCCGCCTCCGCCATCTACGGGTACACGCGCGACGAGTTCCTCACCATGCGCATCGACGACCTGCGGCCGCCCGAGGAGCTGCCGCGGCTCATCAGCGAGCTCGCGGCGCTGCGCACGGGGAGCAGCCGGCACCACCACTGGCGGCACGTCACCAAGGGCGCCCGCTCGCTCGAGGTCGAGGTGATGAGCCAGTCGATCGAGCTGGACGGCCGCCCCTGCCGCTGGGTGGTCGCGGTCGACGTCGGGGACGCCGTCCGCGCCGAGGGGGCGCGCTTTCGCACCGAGCAGCTCTTCCGCGTGGTGCTCGAATCCGCTCCGTGGGCCATCTACCGCGTGGACGCCAAGGGCGTGTTCACCATGAACGAGGGCCGCGCGCTGGTGAGCTCGCTCGCGCCCGGCTTCCTGGTGGGCAAGCGCGTGCGCGACGCCTTCGCCGACGTGCGGCTCAACACCGTGCACGGCGAGATCACCGTCGACGACTGCGTGCGCCGCGTGCTCTCGGGCGAATCGATGACGGTCACCTGCGAGCTGGAGGGCAAGCAGCTCGAGAACACCATCGTCCCCGAGCGCGACCCGAGCGGCGTGGTGGAGGGCTACGTCGGCGTCGCGCGCGACATCACCGCCCAGCGGCGCCTGGACGAGCAGATGCGCACCGCGCACAAGATGGAGGCCATCGGCCAGCTCGCGGGCGGCGTGGCGCACGACTTCAACAACATGCTGACGCTCATCTCCTCGGCCTGCGCCGCCCTGCGCGCCAAGCTGCCCCCGGGGGCGCCCGTGCCCAGCGAGCTCGAGGACATCCAGTTCGCGGCCGACCGCAGCGCGTCGCTCACGCGGCAGCTCCTCGCCTTCGGGCGGCAGCAGGTCCTGCAGCCGCGCGTGCTCGACGTCAACGCGCTCGTGGTGGACAGCTCCGCGCTGCTCGCCCGGCTGCTCGGGGAGCACATCGCCCTGCGCCTCAACCTGAAGGCGCCCAACCCGCGGGTGAGCGCGGACCCGGGCCGCCTGCAGCAGGTGCTGGTGAACCTGCTCGTCAACGCGCGCGACGCCATGCCCAACGGCGGCGAGCTCGTCCTCGAGACCACCGAGGTCGAGGTGATGGCGAGCGGCGGACCCGACGAAGGCGCCCCAGGCCGCTACGTGATGCTCTGCGTGCGGGACACCGGGACCGGCATGACCCCCGACGTCAAGGCGCGCGCGTTCGAGCCCTTCTTCACCACCAAGGGCAGCGGCCGCGGCACCGGCATGGGCCTCGCGTCCGTCTATGGGACCCTGCGCCAGAGCGGCGGCCACGTGCGCCTCGAGAGCACGCAGGGCGTCGGCACCAGCGTTTACCTGTATCTTCCCTTGGTGGCTCAACCGACGACCCAGCCCTCGGTCCCCCCAGCCGTTCGCGAGCTGCGCGGCACCGAGACCATCCTGCTGGTCGAGGACGAGGAGCGCCTGCGCAGCGTGTTCGCGAGCGCCCTGCGGAT
>JAFEBC010000624.1 GCA_018266095.1 Deltaproteobacteria bacterium | reverse complement strand
GACCTTCGCCAGCGCGCTCGCGCTGGGCCTGGGCGCGCTCCTGCGCCGCTCGAGCGCCCCGAAAGCGTCTGACACCTCCGCGGCGCCGCCGGTCCCGGCCCCCTCGCCCGAGGGCTCGCGGCCATGAAGCTCCCCGGCCTCTCGCTCCCCATCGCCCGCGTGCGCGCCGAGCACTTCGGCGGCGTGGTCGAGACCCTTCGTCCGCGCGGCCTGCTGCACGTGGACCGCGCCATGATGCGCACCCTCGGCGTCACCGACTCCCCCCGCTGGCTCGGCCTCGACGACGGCCCCGAGGCCGCGATCGACGCGCGCCCGCTCTCGGCCCCCACCGAGGTCCACGTCGTGCTCTCCCGCCAATGCGCCGCGGGCTGCACCGGCTGCTACGTGGACGCCACCCCGCAGGGCGCCGCGCTCCCCTTCGCCGACGCCTGCCGCATCCTCGACGAGCTCTCGCGCATGGGCGTCTTCCACGTCGCCCTCGGCGGCGGCGAGGCCCTCGAGCTGGACTATCTGTTCGCGGTCGCGGCCCACGCGCGCGCCGTCGGCATCACGCCCAACCTCACCACCAGCGGCCTCGGCCTCGACGCGCAGACCGCCGAGCGCTGCAAGGTCTTCGGCCAGATCAACGTGAGCGTCGACGGCATCGGCGAGGACTACGAGCGCGCCCGCGGCTTCGACGGCTTCAAGCACGCCGAGCGCGCCCTGCGCTTGCTCCGCGCGGTCAAGCCCGAGGTCGGCATCAACTGCGTCGTCTCGCGCACGAGCTTCGACGCGCTCGACGGCGTCGCCAAATTGACGCACGACCTGAAGCTCAACGAGCTGGAGCTCCTCCGCTTCAAGCCCGTGGGCCGCGGCGCCTCGCTCGATGAAGAGCTCACGCTGAGCCAAGCCAAGGCCATCTATCCGCTGGTGCGCAAGCTCATGCTGCGCCACCGCGTGCGCATCAAGCTCGACTGCTCGTTCGCGCCGATGGTCTTCTTCCACGCCCCCGACGCCGAAGCCGCGGCCTTCCTGGGCGTGCAGGGCTGCGTGGGCGGCGACGTGCTCGCGGCGGTCGCGCCCGAGGGACACCTGATGGGCTGCTCGTTCGCCGGCCCGCCCGAGGCCGACGCGCGCGTCCCAGGCGCCATGTCCGCCGCCTGGGACAAGGGCTTCCGCTCCTTCCGCGACTTCGTGCAGGCCCCGCCCGAGCCCTGCGACACCTGCGAGTACCTCTCGCTCTGCCGGGGCGGCTGCCGCGCCGTGGCCAACGCACATGGCGCCTTCCAAGCGCCCGACCCGGGCTGCCCCCGCGTGCAGGAGTTCCGCGCCCGCGCCGGTGCGCGCACCCATCCGCTCCGCGTGGTGCAGGCATGAGCCCCGGCCCGATCCCGCCCGCTGGCACGCTCGCGTTCGAGTCCGCCTCGGTGGGCATGCTCGTGGTCCACGCAGTGCTCGGCTTCACCTCGGTGGGCGCCTCCACGCACCACGCCGTCTACTCCGTGCTGATCGCCCGCGGCCAGAAGCGCTTCGCGCAACTTCGCCGGTTCTCGCTCATCGCCCCCGCGGCCGTGATCACGCAGGTCCTGCTCGGCATGGCCCTCTACCCGACCTACCGCGTGCGGGTGCGCGCGGCCGACTTCGACCTGCACGCCCCCGTGCTGACGCAGCTCTTCGACCTGAAGGAACACCTCGCCGCGCTCTCGGTGCCGCTGCTCTTGGGCGCCGTGCTCCTCGGCCGCACGCTCACCCAGGACCCGCCGCCGCCGCCCGCCACGCCCAAGGTCCTGGCCACGCTCTCGGTCACCGCCGCCGCGTTCATCTGGACCACCGCGCTCATCGGCAGCTACATCACCGCGCGGCACCCGGTGGGGATGCCATGACCCAGGCCCAGACCCTCCGCGGCGCCCTGTGGTCCATCCAGGCCTACGCCGCGTTCTACCTGCTCCAGGGCGGCCTCAAGCTCGCCGGCGTCATCTACGACCCCGCCGCGCACCGCGCCTTCTTCGGCGGCCCTCCGCAGGGTACGCAGATGCGCTACTACGGCGACGTCCTCGGCGCGTCCGCCGCCGCCCTCGCCGTGTTCGCCCTCTCCCGCTTCCTCCCCGCGAAGCGGCCGCCCGACCTCTGGATCCTCACCGGCACGGCCCTCGCGCTCATCGCGTTCGACGTGACCTTCTTCTTCTCCCGCGTCCTGGCGGCTCCATGAGCACACTCCGGCCCCTGCTCTCCTCCTCACTCTTCGCGCTCCTCGCGCTCGCGCTGACCTCCGCGTGCAACACGGACTACTGCGTCAAGCAGGACGTCGGCATCGGCTTCGCGTGCGTGCCCGACACCGCCGCGCCCAACACCACCGTCGCCATCGAGGTCCGCGAGGCCTGCGGCACCTACTGCGCCCAAGACCCCGAGTGCACCGCCACCCTCGCCGGCGGCGCCGTCCTCCTCGAGCTCGCCCAAGACCGCTGCGGCGACGTCCAGCCCTCCTCCTGCGGCGCCGAGTCCTGCACCCAGCGCATCGCCCAGTGCAACATCCCCCAGCTCCCCGCAGGCGATTACACCCTCGTCATCCCCGGCTCCGGCGCCCAGATCCTCCACGTCCGCGAAGGCGGCCAGGCCGCGTGCCACCTGGCGAACACCAGCCAGTAGGACGACCCAGCAGGCCCCCCTCGAGACACGAGGCCTTCGCCACCACGGCCGCCGCGCCCCCAGATTCCACAGCGGGCCCCGGGGCGAGGGGAGGCCCCAGACCCCAAGTTTCGGCACCCCTCCAACCGGACCCAGAGCGGGCCCGGGGCGTGGGGAAACCACCGGGCTCCATCACACAGGCTGGAGAGCGGGCCCGGGGCGTGAGGAGGGATGGCGCCGACGTGAGCGCG
>JAFEBC010000623.1 GCA_018266095.1 Deltaproteobacteria bacterium | reverse complement strand
GGTTGGGTGGGTCGGGCCGGGTGCGCATCGATTATCTGGCGACGGACCTCGCGGGCGTGGGCGCGGGCTGCGCGCGGACCACGCCGGCGTGCACGCTGGGCATCTCCGGCCCGCTGGTGGCGCAGTCCCTCGATGTCTACAGCGCGGGCAGCAAGCTCATCCGCGAGGCGACCCTGATGTCGGTCCTCGGCGTCGACGCGAACGGCCCGCAGAACGTGAGCTTCTTCGCCAGCGCCACCGGCGCAGACGCGCCCGACTTCTCGCCCAAGCTGGTCATCGGTACGGCCACGCCGTTCGTCCCGGCGCCCGCGAGCCCCCAGACGGGCAACCGCTTCCGCTGGCGCATGGAGGCCCAGCCGCCTCCGGGCGCGCCGCAGACGGTGCTCGGGCTGCAGTGGTTCCTGAAGGTGAATTAGGGACGGCCAGGCTGCTGGCTGGCTGCCTCTCGGCAGCAAAGGCAGCCGAGGGCTGCCTCACGCCGCGCGCTTCGAGGTTCCGGAGATCCAGGCCTCGATGCGCTCGCTGAGCCACTCGGGATCGTCGACGGCGAGGTCGTGGCCCGCGCGCGGGTGCGTGTCCAGCGGCGCGCCGAAGCGCTGTGAGAGTCGCTTGGGGCAGTCGGGATCGCAGAGCGGATCTTCCGCGCCCGCGAGGATGAGCGTGGGGATCGCGAGGCGCTCCGGCGCCCTGTAGCGCGCGGCCGCCCACAATTGGCGCAGCACGTTGGCGCGGGCCACGGGCGCCGTGCGCTGGATCTCCGCCCACTCGGCCGCGATGGGCGTGGGGTCCGCGACCATGCGCGCGGTGATGGAGAGGATGCGCTTCTGCCGCGTGAGCTCGTCGCCGCCGAGCAGCGAGCGCAGCACCTTGGGGAGCACGGCCAGCCGCATGCGCCGCCAGGGCACCGACAGGTTGGACGCGCTGGTGTTGATGAGCACCACGCGCTCGAAGTCCTCGGGGTGGCTCGCCACCCACTGCATCGACACCATGCCGCCGAGCGACACGCCGAGCAGGCTCCACGGGCCGGGATGCGATCTCTTGAGCTCGAGGAGGCGCGCGCGCACGTCCTCGGTGATGCCCGCGATGGTGCTGGGGCTCTTGCGCGAGACCTCGGTGCCCGTGCCCGCCAGGTCCAGGCAATGCACGGTGTCGTTCGGACGGCTCTCGCGCAAGACGCTGACGAAGCGGCCCCAGTGGCGTTGTTCACGGGCGAGCCCGCGCAGGAGGAGCCAGTTCATTCGGTGCACCTTCAAGAGTGTGAGCGGAGGGTCGAGCGGCCGCCTGCGCCGCGGGTGGAGCCGGCCCTGCGGCGCCGCCAGAAGGCGAGGCCGACGAGCGCGAGCGGGCCCAGGTCGAAGCCGCTGGTGCAGCCGCAGCTCGGCGCGACCGCGGACTGCGGGCCGTTGCCGCCGTCGCCGCTCGCGTTCCCTGCGTCGCCGCCGGTGCCGCCGTCGCCCGAGGTGCCGGCGTCCGTGGTGCCGCCCGCGTCGGACGCGCCGCCATCGGTGCCGCCGTCGCCGGTGACCACGGGCTTCTGCACGAGGCTGAAGTCGCAGTCGGTCCACGCGCTCTGCAGCGTGCCGTCGCTCGTGCGCGCGCGGACGAGGTAGTGCGCGCCCTCGGTCCAGCCGGTGAACTGCGAGAGGTCCACGGCCGTGGAGTCGCCCAAGTCCGCCTGCGGCTGCGTCTGCGTGTACAGCGGGGCCGACGCGTCCGGGTCCTGCGAGAACAGATACAGGCGCACCTCGACGGACACGGCCTCGCCGTCCGGATCCTCGACGCGCGAGACCGCGACCGTGGGCGGCGGGCCCAGCGTGAACGTGTGCGCCTGGCACGAGTTCAGGAAGTCCCCCACCAGCGTGGGCACGGGCGGGGGCGCGTCGGGCTTGATCTGGAACTGGATGACGTCGCTCCACTCGCTGCTCGTCTGCCGCGCGTCGGTGGCGCGCACGCGGGCGTACCAGTGCGAGTCCCACGGGAGCGGCCCCGGCAGGTTGGCCGCGGTGGTCGGCGACACCAGGCTCACGGGCACGACCGGGTTGGCCACGGTCACGCCGAAGTCGTTGCTCGCCGCCACCTGGAACTCGAGCGTCACTGACTCGCCCTCGGGGTCCGTCACCGAGGTGGCCGCCAGCGCGGGCGCGCGCACCTGGACAGTCTCGCCGTCGGCCGGCTTCACCATCTGCGGCCGATCGGGCGCGAGGTTCGAGGTGTCGATGTAGAGCTCCCAGGTGTTCGTCCACGGGCTGCAGCAGTTGTCGTTCACGTGCGCGTCGTCGGCGCGCACGCGCCAGAACAGCGGCTGGTGGTCGGGCAGGTTGTTCGGCGTCCAGGTGGTCTGGCCGCTCGCGTCCTGCGGCAGCGTGGCCGTGGCGATGGGCGTGCCGCCGTTGAGGTCGTAGATCTCGAAGTCGAGGAAGATCGGCTCCTGGTCCACGTCGGTGGCGTTGAGCACGAGCAGGCCCGGCGTGAGCGTGGTGACGCGCGCGCCGTTCTCGGGCTGGAGCTGCACGGGCATGGTGGGCGCCACGTTCACGTTGCTCACGTTCACGTCCACGAAGGCGCTGGCGGTGAACTCGCCGTCGCTGACCGAGAAGGTGGCGTGGTAGGGCGAGAGCCGCGCCGAGGTCTGGGAGGCGCTCCACACCAGCGTGGCCGCGCCGCCGGTGCGCGTGACGGAGGCGCTGGTGACGGCCTGGTTGTTCTTGTCCACGAAGGACGACGAGAACACGAGCGAGCTCGCGGCCGAATCCGGGTCGGCGAAGCTCACGTCGAGCTCGAGCGTCTGCGCCTCCTTCATGGCCACGGGCTGCGAGGTGCTGACGTTGTCGACGAGCGCCGCGACCGAGATGGCGGGCCTTCGGTTGCCGAGCTCGATCTTCAAGTTGTAGCGGCCGCCCGACTGGTTGTTGTGCCCGTTGAACTGCACGTCGCCGTACGTGCTCACGGCCACGCAGGCCTTGCCGTTGGCCGTGACGAGGTCGCGCGTGTCGATGTAGCTGGCCGCGCCCCAGGGCGAGCCGAGCGAGTCGTCGTCGGAGGCCTGGAGGACGCCGCCGGTCCAGAAGGAGACGGTGGGATCCACGAAGGGGCTCTCGACGCCGTTGCCCGCGCGCGACAGGGGCGCGGTGGCCGTGATGAGGAAGCGATCGCCCGCGAGCGCGCTGAAGCAATAGAAGTCGACGTCGCCCGCGCCCGTGCTGGGGTTGATGGGCCCGATGAAGGGCGTCCGGCCCTGCGAGCTGGAGTCGAAGATGCTGTGCGGATTGAGGAAGCAGCGCCCGCTGCCCGCGCCGCTGCAGCCGCCGAGCGAGTCGAGGTTCGAGCCGGTGGCGTAGGTGTCGTTGCGCGAGCCGCCCTCGTAGGCGTCGCTGGGGAGGCCGGCCATCGAGAGCGTGGGGCCGCTGATGGTGGTGCCGTTCGTGATGGTGCCCGCGTTGGCGATGAAGCCGTCGTCCTGCCGGTAGAGCGGATCGTGCGCGAGCAGTTGCACGCCGCCGGGCTCCAGGCCGCGGAACGAGTAGAGCGCGAGGTGCGGCACGTCCTGCGTGGGGTCGTTGTGGTGCACGCGGTGGTCGGCCGTGTTCTCGGCGCGCACGATCTGGCCCACCTGGATCGACGCGGAGATGAAGCCGTCCATCCCGCCCAGGATCTGCAGCGCGATGTTGATGTTGACCGCGTTGTCGCTGGCGCTGGCGAGCGTGATGACCGTGGCCGTGTCCGGGACGTAGCCCGTGCCGGTGGTGTCGTACCAGCGGTCGCCCAGGTTGTCCGCGCCCGCGGGGCCGCCGCGCGCCATGACCTTGTACGAGCCCGCGCCGAGCGAGCTGAAGGCGTAGTTGCCGCTCGCGTCGCAGAGGGTGGTGGTGACGAGCACGTACCCCTTGCTCGCGGGGGGCACGCCGCTCGCCTTCTGCCAGAGCTGGATCTCGGAGCCCTGGTTGCCGGGCGTGCCGCCGGCCGCGAGCGTGATCTTGCCCGAGATCGATCCGGCCCAGGCGGCGCTGGGGATCGCGAGCAAGAGGCAGAGAGTGGCGAGGCGGTGCAGCATCAAGTGGTCAAGAGTACGACTGAATGTTCATGGTGTCAGCAGGATCGAGAGCGAAAGTTGGCCGATCCACGCGCCGGAATCGGCGAGGCGCGCGACCCACATCGCCACACCCGGGCTCACGCGCAGCGTGGTGAGCGAGGCCTCGAGCGAGCCGCCGAGCGCCCGCGAGTCGTCGGTGGGGCCGAGGGTGGCCTGCGCGTGCAAGGCCAGCGAGAGGGTCTCGGAGTGGAGCCGCGGACCAAGCTCGACCGAAGCGCGCGCGGGCCAGACGTCCATGCGTCGCCCGAGCGGCTGCCAAGGGAGCTGCAGCGGACCTCTGGACCGAGCGGACGGGGGCGGCAGGGACGCGCTCACGAGGCCGAACGCCGGGCGCAGCGCGAGGTCGAGCCAGGGCGTTAGCGCGAGCGAGGTGTCGAGCGCGGCGCCCAGGCGGGTGAGCGAGAACGGCTGCGCGGACGCCTGCAGGGCCTCGAGGGTCAGGCCGAGGGAGAGCGGCGCCGCCGTGCGCGAGAGCGAGAGCTGTCCCGCGGTGCGCCACGCGCCCTGCTGCGGCGGGTCGAGCGCGGCCTGCGCGTCCCAAGAGAGGCCGAGCGCCTCGGTCGAGAGACCCGCGAGCAACACCACGCGCGCCTGACCCGTGAGCGGCTCGGCGAGCTGGGTGCCCAGCGAGATCGCGGTCGTGTCCGTGAGGCGCAGGTGCGTGAGCAACGTGGCCTCGCGCGTCCGCTGCAAGGAGAGCGACGCGCGCGATTCGAGCGAGACCGGCGAGGGCGAAGGCGCATCGGAGGGTGCGTCGCCGCGCTCCTCCTGGTCCTGTTTCGAGACCACCTGGTCCTGTTTCGAGACCACCTGGTCCTGTTTCGAGACCACGGTGTCCTGTTTCGCGACCGGACTCTCGTCGGATCGGTCCGGCTGGGCGCGCGCGCCCCACGAGAGCGTCAAGAGCAGGGAGGCGATGAGGCCGGGAGCGCGCATGCCCGCAGGCATTGCAGCGATCGCGCCAGCGCGAATTTTCTGCACGACGCTGTTGACACGCTATTCAAGATACGATACTTGCGTTCCTGCATTCACGCGATTGTTCTCGGTGTACTCGTTCGAATCTCGTGAAGTGCAAGGCTCTTCAAGAAGCGCACTCCTGAGGTGGCGATGGCGCAGCGGGAGCTCGACGAGTTCGACCGGCTCGAAGAAGAGCATCCGGGCGGGCTGTCGGCGCAACAGATCGTCGAATTCTTCGCGCCGCGCGGGGTGAAGCTCGCCCAGGCCACGTTCCGCAAGTACGTGCAGCTCGGGCTCCTGCCGCGCAGCCGTCGCGTGGGCGAGAAGGGCAAGCACAAGGGGTCGCGCGGGCTGTATCCGGCGGCTGCGGTGCGCCGGATCTCCCTCATCAAATCGCTGATGGACGAGGGCATGACGCTGGAGGACATCCGGCGCTCGTTCATCTACTTCCGCGGTCAGCTCGATGGGGTCGAGCGCGCGCTGGACGAGCTGTTCGCCGCCCTCGACAAGAGCGTGGTCGACCGGCCGGAGTTGAAGCTGCCGCGGCGCAAGGAGCTGGAGCGGCTCCTGCACGAGCAGCGCCGCGAGGCTGATCTGTTCATCAAGAACATGGAACGAACCGTCTCTGCTGTCACTGCCCGTGACGACCAGGGCAAGGGGTAGACCGATGAGCGAGCCGAAGCGGATCGAGCCCGAAGTCTCCGTCGACGAGGGCGGCGCCGTGGAGTCGAGCGAGCCGCGCCAGCGCGCGCGCACCATGAGCCGCAAGGAGATGGCGCGCATGTTCCGCCAGCAGGCGGCGACGGGCGGGCTGGACCCGGAGCTCAAGGCGCTGATGGCCGAGCTGGACGCGCGGAGGCCCAAGACGCGCGCGGACTGCGTGGAGGGGCACCGGCCGTGCCCGTTCGTGAGCTGCAAGTACAACCTGTTCGTCGACGTGAACCCGCGCACCGGGTCGGTGAAGATGAACTTCCCCGACAAGGAGCTGGACGAGATCGGCGACACCTGCGCGCTCGATGTGGCGGACCGCGGCGGCATCACGCTGGAGGAGGTGGGGGCGATCATGAACCTCACCCGCGAGCGCGTGCGGCAGCTCGAGACGCGGGGGCTGACCAAGCTGCGCGTGATCGCGGACGATGAGCCGCGGAGCGTGCCGCAGCTCGATGAGGACGACGAGTAGCAGCGCGCAGGTCGAACCTCCGATCGGGCTGAGCGCTCGCCCGATCACTCAACGCAGAGACGCCGAAGCGCGGAATGTTCGCTCTCGGCGTTGGCAGGTCTTCTGCGCTTCGGTGCCTCTGCGGTGAACCGTCGCCCGGGCAGGGTCCAACACCCGGAGCGATCCTGCCAGCGCCCCTTGCGCGCGATCGCACGCCCTGTGCTAGACAGCGCGCCCATGACCGTCACTCGCGCGCTCCTCTCCGTCTCCGACAAGGCCGGGCTCGTCGACTTCGCCCGCGGTCTCGTCGCTCTGGGCATCGAACTCCTCTCCACGGGCGGCACGCACGCGCTGCTGGCGAAGGAGGGCATCGCGGTCCGCCAGGTGAGCGAGTTCACCGGGGCGCCGGAGATGCTGGGCGGGCGCGTGAAGACGCTGCACCCCAAGGTTCACGGCGGGATCCTGGCGCGGCGCGAGCTGGCCGAGGACCAGGCGGACATGGCGGCGCAGGGCGTGCTGCCCATCGATCTGGTGGTGGTGAACCTCTATCCCTTCCGCGAGGCGGTGGCGAAGGGGCTTCCGCACGAGGAGGTCATCGAGAACATCGACATCGGCGGGCCGTCGATGCTGCGCTCGGCGGGGAAGAACGCGAAGCACGTGGCGGTGGTGGTGGATCCCGCGGACTACGCGCCGGTGTTGGCGGAGCTCCAGGCGGCGAGGTCGGTGAGCGATTCGACGCGCGCGCGGCTGCAGGCCAAGGCCTTCGGGCACACCGCGGCCTATGACGCGGCCATCGCGGCGTACCTGGCGGAGCAGCTCGCGAAGGGGCCGGCGCAGGAGTCGAAGGCGCCCGACGCGCCGGTGCCCGCGGGCTGGAGCGAGACGCCGCCCATCGGCGAGTACAAGCTCGTGCAGTCCCTGCGCTACGGCGAGAACCCGCACCAGAAGGCGGCGTTCTACGGCTCGATGCCGGCGCCCAAGGAGCCGTCGCTCGCGCAGGGCAAGCAGCTCCAGGGCAAGGAGCTCTCGTTCAACAACATCCTCGACGCCTCGGCGGCGCTGGAGGCCCTGAAGGAGTTCGCGCGCGGGCCCGACGGGACGCCGGCGGTCGTGGTCGTCAAGCACACCAACCCGTGCGGCGTGGCCCGCGGGAAGACGCTGGCGGAGGCGTACAAGGCGGCGCGGGACGCGGACCCGGTGAGCGCGTTCGGCGGCATCGCGGCGCTCACGCACGTGGTCGATGAGGCGACGGCCAAGCTGCTGGCGGAGACGTTCTTCGAGGTGATCGTGGCGCCGGGCTTCTCGCCGGAGGCCCAGGCCGAGCTGGCCAGGAAGAAGGCGCTGCGCCTGCTCGAGCTGCCGCTCCTGGGCCTGGGCCGCAAGGCGTGGGTGCCCGAATCGCGCGAGCTGCGATCGATCCCGGGCGGGCTCCTCGTGCAGTCGCGCGACCTGCTCTCGGCCGAGCCCACCGTGTGGAAGACGGTCACCAAGCGGGCGCCGACCGAGCAGGAGCTGGCCACGTTGACCTTCGCGTGGAATGTCTGCAAGCATGTGAAATCCAACGCGATTGTGCTGGCGCAGCCGGACGTGACGGTCGGAATCGGCATGGGGCAGACGAACCGGGTCGATTCGGTGCGCATCGCAGTCACGAGGGCTGGCGATCGGGCGAAGGGCTCCGTGTTGGCAGGGGACGCGTTCTTTCCCTTCCCCGACGGGCTCATCGCGGCGATCGAGGGCGGGGTGACGGCGGTGGCGCAGCCGGGAGGGTCGGTGCGTGACGCAGAGGTGATCGCGGCGGCCGATGAGCGCGGCGTCGCCATGGTGTTCACCGGCGCGCGGCACTTCCGGCATTGAGCGCGGGTCAGGGGCGGGGTGGGGACATGGCAACGAAGGTCGTCGTCATCGGGGCTGGCGGGCGCGAGCATGCGCTGGTGCGTGCGCTGACCCGCGGCGTGAAGTGGGGCGACCCGCGCGAGGTGGTGTGCATCCCGGGGAGTGCGGGGATCGCGCTCGAGGCGCGCTGCGTGCCGAGCGTGTCCGACGTCGATTCGCTGGCGAAGGCGACCATCGCGGAGCAGCCGGCGCTGGTGGTGGTGGGCCCAGAGGCGCCG
Organism: Deltaproteobacteria bacterium; assembly: GCA_018266095.1. Lineage (GTDB taxonomy): Bacteria > Myxococcota > Myxococcia > Myxococcales > 40CM-4-68-19 > CAIWCD01. The sequence continues at coordinate 3,369 of JAFEBC010000623.1, read as the reverse complement.
CTCGCGGCGGGGCTCGCGGACAGGCTGCGCGCGGCGGGGATCCCGGTCTTCGGTCCGAGCGAGAAGGCGGCGCAGATCGAGGCGTCCAAGGCCTTCGCCAAGGAGATCATGCAGGCCGCGGGCGTGCCCACGGCCCGGGTGCGCGTGTTCGACGATCGCGAGTCGGCGCGGACCTACGCGGCCACGGCGGGCGCGTGCGTGGTGAAGCTCGACGGGCTCGCGGCGGGGAAGGGCGTCATCGTCTGCGATGACTCGACGCAGGCGTTCTTCGCGGTGGACGAATTGTGGCGGGCGGGCGCGCGGCTCTTGATCGAGGAGCGGCTCTCGGGGCCGGAGCTCTCGGTCATCGCGCTCTGCGACGGCACGGACGCGATCGCGCTGCCGGCCGCGCGCGATCACAAGCGCATCTTCGACGGCGACCAGGGGCCCAACACGGGCGGCATGGGCGCGCTCTGCTCGCCGCGGGACGCCACGCCGGAGCTCATCGAGCAGGTGATGCGCGAGGTGATCGCGCCGACGCTGGCGGAGCTCAAGCGCCGCGGGACGCCGTTCATCGGCGCGCTCTACGCGGGCATGATGCTGACGCCGGAGGGGCCGCGCGTGCTGGAGTTCAACTGCCGCCTGGGCGATCCGGAGGCGCAGGCCATCCTCATCCGGCTCGCGGCCGATCCGCTGGCGCTGCTCTCGGCGTGCGCGGTGGGCCAGCTCAAGGCGCAGGGCTTCCTCTCGACGCGCCGGCCCGCGTTCGATCGACGCACCTCGGTGGCGCTGGTGCTGGCGGCGGCCAACTATCCCTCGGCGCCGAGGCCCGGCGACAAGATCGAGGGGCTCGATTCGCTGGCGCCGTGGGTGCCGGGCGGCCAGGGCGAGGACCTCTGGATCCTGCACGCGGGGACGCGGCTGGAGAACGAGGCCTTCGTGACGGCTGGCGGGCGCGTGCTGACGGTGGTGGCGCTGGCCGAGGACACGAAGGCGGCGCGCGCGCGGGCGTACGCTGCGGCCGCGCGCCTCCGCTGGACGGGGATGCAGCTCCGCCAGGACATCGGGCTCGCGGACGTGCAGGCCTGACCACGGGCACGGCTGACGACGGTGTAGGCTCTGGCGCGCGATGATCGGACGCATCACCACATGAAGGCCCTGGGGCAGCTCGATCGGCTCGTGCTCGCGGAGCTCGCGCGCCTGTTCGCGGCCACGCTCGCGGGCGTGGTGTTGCTCTATCTGGTCATCGACTTCGCCGATCGCGGCTCGATGTTTCGCAGCCGGCCCGACTGGGGGCTCGTGGGTGAGCTGTACCTGAACCGGGCCGCGGTGGTGGCGCACCAGCTCGCGCCGGTGGCGCTGATCCTGGCCATCTCGCTCTTGCTCGCGCAGCTCGGGCGGCGCGGGGAGCTCGTGGCCGTGTTCTCCTTGGGGGTGTCGCCCTGGCGCGTGGTGCTGCCGGTGGGCGCGATGGCGCTGGTGCTGGGCGGGCTGTCGTGGCTCGCCAACGAGCGCGTGGTGGTGGGGGCCGACGCGCGCGCGGAGGAGGTCACGGCCGAGCACTTCAAGGTGTGGGGCGACTTCGGCGCCTACCACGCGGAGAGCCACTGGCTGCGCGGGCGCGCGGGGCGCATGTTCCGGCTGGGCAAGGCCACGGGCGGCGGCTTCGAGCCCGCGATGGTGCTGGAGATCGACGCGGATTTCCGCTTGCGGCGGCGGCTCGTGGCGGCGCGGATGGAGCCCGCGGGGCCGGGGCGCTGGCGGCTCGTGCAGGTGCGCGAGGTGCGCTACGCGGACAGCGAGCCGCGGCTGCGCGAATCCAAGGCCGACGAGCAGCTCGAGGCGTTCCCGGACACGCCGGCGGAGCTCTCGCTGCGCAGCGGGCGGCCGCGGCAGCTCGCCTACGCGGACCTGCGCGAGCAGGCGGCGCGGCGCGAGCTCCTCGGGCAGCCCTCGCGCGAGTACCGGCTGGCCCTGGCCGAGCGCGTGGCGGGCGTGCTGCAGCTCATCCCGGTGGCGCTCCTGGCGGCGGCGATCGCGCTGGCGCTGGGGCGTCGATCGGGTCCGCGCGCGCGTCCGCTCTCGGCGGCGGTGGCCGCGGGGCTGGGGCTCTCGATGGGGCTGTGGGCGCTGACCGTGGTGCTGCACGCGGCCTCGATGGGCGGGAGCGTGCCGGTGTGGCTCGCGGCGGCGCTGCCGGGGCTCTCGTGTGCGCTCCTGGCGGGCTGGCTCCTGCGCCCGCGCGCGCTGACCGCATGAGCCGGGCATGAATCGTGCGCAGCACCCGTTGGCAGGGGGCCGACTTTCTGGCACAAGCTGCGCGCTCCGATCTGGAGGATTGCAATGTCGTCGCAAGGGGACCGCCGTCCGGTCCTGGTGACAGGCGCGAACGGTCTCGTGGGCAGCCGCATCGTGGCGCGGCTGGCGGAGCACCATCGCGTGATCGCGGTGGCGCGCGGGCCGGCGCGGGAGGCGATCGGCGGGCTCGTGGCGCGCAGCGAGCGGGCCGACGAGGCGCAGGGCCAGGCAGAGCTCTTGCCGGTCGGGGCGCGGCCCGAGGTGGCGGCGGGCGCGGGTGTGCACGCGGGCGTCGAGTACGTGGACCTCGACCTGCGGCTCGCGGACGAGCTGCGCGATCTGGTGGAGACCACGCAGCCCGCGGCGGTGTTCCACGCGGCGGCGGCCACCGATGTGGATGGCTGCGAGCGCGACCCGGTGTTCGCCTGGCAGCTCAACGTGCGCGCGGTGGAGGCGGTGGCGCTCGGCTGCCGCGAGGCCGGCGCGAGGCTCGTGGCGCTCTCGACCGACTATGTCTTCGACGGCGAGGCCGGGCCGTACTCCGAAGAGGATCGCCCCAATCCGCGCGGCGTCTATGCGCGCACCAAGCGCGTGGGCGAAGAGGCCGCGCTGCTGCTCGCGCCCGACGCCCAAGTCTGCCGTGTGGCCGTCATCTACAGCGGCCGCCGTGGAGCCAAGCGCACCTTCGCCGTGGGCGTGGCCGAGAGCCTGCTCGCTGGGAAGGAAGTGAAGGCCTTCCACGACCAGGTCGTGTCGCCCACGCTCGCCGACGACGCGGCCGCGCTCTGCATCGGCGTCTGGGAGAGAGGGGGCCCCGGCCTCTGGCACTGCTCGGGCAGCGAGGCCGTGACCCGCGTCGACTTCTGCCAGCGGCTCGCGCGCAAGCTGGGCGCGGACGAGAGGCTCATCGTGCCCGTGGCCACCGCCGACGTGAAGCTGCCCGCGCCGCGTCCGCTCAAGTGCGGCCTCAAGACCGACAAGGTGCGCGCGCTGCTCGGCCCCGGGTTCTCGCTCGGGGTCGACGCAGCACTCGACCGCTTCCTCGCCGAGAGGAGCGCGCCATGACCCTCGTCACCGCCGGCGAGCTCGCCG
>JAFEBC010000622.1 GCA_018266095.1 Deltaproteobacteria bacterium | reverse complement strand
GGCTCGCTCGTGTGCTCGGTCTTCAGCGATGACCGCGGCTTCCTCTCCGAGACCGTCCTCGGCCTCGCGCCGCACCACGGCCGCGTCTACCTCGGCAGCGAGAAGGTCGCGGGCATGACCTTCGGCCCCGGCACTGTGCTCCCGCAGATGGTGCACGGAGGTCCCGGCCACGCGGGCGGCGGCGAGGAGCTCGGCGGCCTGCGCGGCCTCGGGTTCTACTCGCAGCGCACGGCCGTCCAGGGCGACAAGCAGCTCCTGGACGTCATCGCGCCGCCCGCTGCCGCGCCGTAGAGGCAGCGCCACCGGGCTGGAACCTTCCGCCCCTGTTGTCCTCAGTCGAACACCTGCTCCCGGACTGCGCAAACCCTTACGCACCCGCCCCCGGAGAAGCGCGCAATCGCGGTGCCGGGTGACCTTTCCCTACACATTGCAAGTGGCTGACTTCACTGATGTTCACGCAGTGACGCGACGCCCCATGGCTGGCCCGGTCCTTGCTCTTGTGACCGTCGCGTCACGAGAACGCCGCACCTTCGACCGGAGCCGAATGCCGATGGCCAAGATCGAGCGCCTTCCCGTCAAGCAGACCCAGCAGCGCGTCGCGGTCCTCCTCAACGCGAACGCCAAGAACGTGAGCGAAGGTCTGCGCCGCGAGCTCGAGCAGCTCCTGCCGCCTGAGGACGTGTACTTCTCGCGCAGCTTCCAGGACGCCCGCGAGATCGCGCGGATGGTGGTCGACAAGAGCTACGGCACGGTGCTCACCGGCGGCGGCGACGGCACGTTCGTCGGCTTCGTCAACGCGATCACCGAAGAGGCCAAGAACCGCAACGCGAACGGCTTCACGAACCACGGCGGCGCGGCCCTGCGCCTGGCCCCGGCTCCTGCGCGGCTGCCGAAGTTCGGCGTGCTCAAGCTCGGCACCGGCAACTCGCTCGCGAACCTGTCCAACGCCTCCTCGCGCCGGCTCGGCGTGGTCGAGGACGTCCTGCGCGCCCGCTCGGGTGAGGCGCAGGTCGCTCGCCCGCTGCACCTGCTGTCGCACGAGGGCAAGCGCGCGCCGTTCGCGGGCATGGGCATCGACGCGGCCGTGCTCAACGACTACGTGCGCACCAAGGAGCAGCTCGGCGGCAAGCTCAAGTTCGCGGGCATCGGCGGCATGGGCTACTTCTGGGCCGTCGTCGGCAAGACCATCCCCACCGTGCTGGCGCAGCGCAAGGCGCCGAACGTGGAGGTCGTGAACCTGGGCGCGCCCGTGCTGCAGATCGGGCCGGATGGCCGTCCGGTCGGCCGCCCCATCGAGCGCGGCGAGATCCTCTACCGCGGTCCGTGCCGCATGGCCGCCGCGGGCACCGTGCCGTGCTACGGGTTCAACTTCCGCATCTTCCCCCACGCGCTGCGCACGCCGGGCCGCTTCCAGCTCCGCCTGACGGCCATGAGCGTCTCGCAGATCCTCGCGCGCCTGCCCACGATTTGGCGCGGCGGCACGCCCCCGGGCTACCTCATCGACTTCGAGTGCGAGAAGGTCCAGGTGAAGTTCGACCGCGAGATGCCGCTGCAGGTCGGCGGCGACGCCGAGGGCTACCGCCGCGAGGTGACGCTGTCGATGGCGGCCGAGAGCTACGAGCTCGTGGACTTCAAGGCGCCGCGGATCTAGCGCGGCGGTACGATCGGAGTGAGTCGTACGCCCGATCGTTCACCGCAGAGGCACAGAAGCGCCGAATGACTTCGCAGGGCTCTGCGCTGCAGCGTCTCTGCGTTGAGTCTCCTCTCGAGCAGGAGGCTCCCGCCTGGTCGCTCACGCCTCCAACGTGAACGGCGAGAAGTCCGTCCCGCGGTCGAACACGTCCACGCCCTCGGCCTTCTTGAGCCAGCCGACGATCTTGTACGTCACCGGCGTGAGCACCACCTCGACGGCCACCTTGAACAGCCAGTTGAACAGGATGACGCGCGCGAGCGTGCTGTTGCTCCAGAGGCCGAAGAACGCGATCGGATAGAACATGATCGAGTCCACGCCCTCGCCGACGATGGTGGAGCCGATGGTGCGCGTCCACAGCTTCTGGCCCTTGGTCCAGATCTTCATCTTCGCCATCGTGTACGAGTTGACGAAGTCGCCGACCCAGAAGCCGATCATCGACGCGATGACGATGCGCAGCGAGTTGCCGAAGACGAGCTCGATGGCGGGCTGGAGCCTCAAGTTGTACGGCTCGTCCGGGTTCATCGGCAGGTCGATGATGGCGTAGCTCATGACGGCGCCGAACAAGAGCGCGAAGAAGCCGCACCAGATCACGCGGCGGTTCTTGGCGTAGCCGTACACCTCGGTGATCACGTCGTCGAAGATGTAGCTGATGGGGAAGAAGAGGTTCCCCGCGCCGAAGACGACGGGGTGCCCGAAGAGCTCGATGCGGCAGCTCTTCCCGGGCCCGATGAAGTTGCTGCAGAGGATGATGGTGACGAAGCCCGCGAGGACGAGGTCGAAGTACTGGAACTTCGCGCCCTGCGCGTCGACGGCGACGATGCCGGGCTTCTCGGGGATGGACGAGATGTCGAGCGAGGGCTTGGTCGTCGCGGCGTCGGACATCGGCTACACGTACCAGACAATCGCCTTCTCGGAGTGGAACGCTTCGTACACGCGCCGCCGCTCGTCCTCGGTGCGCAGGTACACCTGCACCGTGATCGACTCGTACTTGCCCGCGCTCGACGGCCGCGTGCTGACGGACCCTTCGTCGATGGGCCCGAGGACGCCCTCGACGAGCTCCAGGATCCGCTTGCGGATCCCGGTCAGGCCCATCGCCTTGAACGTGTAGTACGTCGGGTACGTGATGAGCGGCTGCGGCTCGATCTGCGGCCGCTCGACGGCAGCGGCCGTGTTCGCCTCCGACTTGGGCTGCGCCGCGGGGACGACCTTCACGTCCTTCGGCCCCTCGCTCACAGGACGTTCGAGGCCAGCTCCGCAAGAGCCGAGCGCTCGCCCTTCGTCAGCGTGATGTGGCCCGCCAGCTTCTCGTTCTTGAACTTGTTCACCACGTGGATGAGGCCGTTGTTGGTGGAGTCCACGTACGGGTTGTCGATCTGGTACGGGTCGCCGGTGAGCACGATCTTGGTGTTGTCACCGACGCGCGTGATGATCGTCTTCACCTCGTGCGGCGTGAGGTTCTGCGCCTCGTCCACGATGATGTACTGGTTCGGGATCGAGCGGCCGCGGATGTACGTGAGCGGCTCGATGGCGATCATGCCGAGGTCGATGAGCTCCTGATAGCTGCGCCCGGCCTT
>JAFEBC010000621.1 GCA_018266095.1 Deltaproteobacteria bacterium | reverse complement strand
GCATCGCGATCGAGCCCTGGCCCACGTACGACCGCCGCGCCACCTGCGCGTAGATCGGGAGCGCGCACGCCAGCGTCACCACCACCAGCACCAGCGTCGCGACCGGCGCCAGCGCGCCCGCAGCCAGGAAGGCGATTCCCGGCTGGTACCCGAGCGTCGAGAAGTAGTCGACGCCCGTGAGCCACAGCACCTGGTACCAGGGGTGCTCGACGTGCCCGTGCTCGCCCTGCCCGCTCGCGTGCGGGATGAGGAACTTCCCCAGCCACCCGCGCGGCTTGCGCGGCAGCTTGGGGATGGTCTTGCGCACCGTGACCTGCGACGCCTCTGGCTCACCGAAGTCGCGCATGTCGCGAGGCACCTCTCCTTACTGACGCGTGAGCTTCACCTGGCTGTGGGTCTTCATCGACATCATACCCTGCACGTTGGTGTCGCTCGTGATCTCGCCCTCGATCGACTGCAGCATGCCCGCGGCGGGATCAAAGCGCGAGGTGAACGCGCCCGAGGTCTTCATGCCCATCGCGCCGGAGGACATCGGGTCGCCACCCATCCCGCCGCCCATGCCCGGCATCCCGCCCGCGCCACCCATGCCCGGCATCCCGCCCGCGCCGCCCATGCCCGGCATCCCGCCCGCGCCACCCATGCCCGGCATTCCGCCCGCGCCACCCATGCCCGGCATCCCGCCCATCCCCGGCATCCCTGCAGGCATCCCTTCAGGCGCCTCTCCACCCGCCGCGCCCGCCTCGCCGCCGCCCTCTGCCGCCGCTTCGGCGCCCCCTTCGCGGTCCTGCGCCGCGGCCTTCGCGGTCTTCTTCGCGGCCTTCATCGACTTCTTCGAGTCCGTGGTGATGGTCGTGTCGATCACCGCCGACGTCGGCGTCAGCGCCTTCACCGCGAGCGCGAGCTTCATGCCCATCAGGTCCAGGTCGACGTGCGCGCCCTCCTGCACGTCGCCGTCGGGCAGCTTGAGCAGCTCGAGGAAGCGCGTCGGCAGCACGTCCACCTTGGTCGCGTCCTGCTTCACCGCGATGGTCACCGTCTTCTTCTTCGGCTCGGCGATCTTCTCGACCGAATAGCCCGCCGACAGCGTGCCCGTCTTGGGATCGAACTTCGCCTGCACCGTCACCCGCTCACCGCCGGCCTCCGCGGACGCGCTCGACGAATACGGCCCGGCCTTGCCCGACACGAGGATGGGCGGCGCGTCCGGCTTCTCGACGACGAGGTAGACGACCTCCTTGAACTTGAAGTTCCCCTTCGCGTCGATCTCCACCAGGTTCTTGAGCGCGCCCGGCGGCAGCTTGTCGAGCCCGGCCAGGGTGCGTCCCTGGTCATCCTTCACCGAGAAGGACTCGATGACGAGCCGCCCGCTGGCCGTGCCCGCGTGCACCGCGTCGATCTGCAGCGCGAACGTCGACGAGGTCGTGTACGTCGCGTCCTGCGCGATGCCCATCGCCTTCATCGAGATGTGGTCCTTCGACGTCGTGGCGAAGCGCACCGTGGTGCCCTTCTGCCACTTGTAGCGGAGCTCGACCGCGCCCGCGGCGCTCGCCCACGCGATGACCGCAGCCACTGCGCACAGCGCACGCATCCCTCGTTTCATGTGCCCCTCCTCGAACGCTTGAAACGGCAAGGGCCCCGGCGAACCGGAGCCCTCGGCACGCTAACGATTTTGGCCCACCTTGCAAAGGACTGCTTTTGCCTGCTGGGGGTCCAGGGGGAGCGACAGCTCACCCCTGGTGGAGGTTTCCCAGAGGGAAACCGGATCGTGGAGCGTCACGGAATGTGATCGGACCCCGGCAGTTCGTGAGGCACAGATCGTCAGAAATGCTTGACGATCGCCTGGCCGAACTCAGAGCACTTCACCTCGCGCACGTCCTTCGCACCCTCTTGCACCATCAGGCGCGCGAAGTCGTAGGTCACCGTCTTGGCCGCGATGGCGCCGTCCATGCCCTTGATGATGAGGTCGGCCGCCTCGTTCCAGCCGAGGTGCCGCAGCATCATCTCGCCCGAGAGGATGACCGAGCCCGGGTTCACCTTGTCCAGGTTGGCGTACTTGGGCGCGGTGCCGTGCGTGGCCTCGAACACCGCGTGGCCCGTGACGTAGTTGATGTTGCCGCCGGGCGCGATGCCGATGCCGCCGACCTGCGCCGCGAGCGCGTCCGACAGGTAGTCGCCGTTCAGGTTCAGCGTGGCGATCACGTCGAACTCATCCGGCCGCGTCAGCACTTGTTGCAGCGTGATGTCCGCGATCGAGTCCTTGATGACGATGCCCGCGCCGCGCTTGCCCTCGGGGATCTTGCACCACGGCCCGCCGTCGAGCTCGACCGCGCCGAAGAAGTCCTTGGCGATCTTGTAGCCCCAGTCGCGGAACGCGCCCTCGGTGAACTTCATGATGTTGCCCTTGTGCACCAGCGTGACGCTCTTGCGCTTGTTCTGGATCGCGTACTCGATCGCGCTGTGCACGAGGCGCTCGGTGCCGAGGTAGCTCACCGGCTTGATGCCGACGCCCACCTCGAGCGGCGTGGTCCGCGCGGGCGCGCCGATGCCCTCGAGCTGCTTGGTCCAGCCGTGGCCCGACTCCTCGGTGCCGAAGCGGATCTTCTTGAAGTCCTTCGGGAACTCCTTGGCGATGAAGTCGAGCACCTTCTTCGCCTCGGGCGAGCCGGCCGCGAACTCGATGCCCGCGTAGATGTCCTCGGTGTTCTCGCGGAAGATGGTCATGTCCACCT
>JAFEBC010000620.1 GCA_018266095.1 Deltaproteobacteria bacterium | reverse complement strand
GAGGTTCACGTCCAGCACGGGGCTGCGCTCGACGCGGTCCTGGATGCGCAGCCGCGAGGCGATCTCGGCGGGCGCGTCGAAGCGGTTGTAGGTCGCGCCCGCGTGCAGCGAGAGCTGGGCCGACAGCGTCCACTGGCCCGGCTGGATGCGCGCGGCGCCGGCGCGGAGCACGAGCGGAACCGGCGTGTGGTTGTCGACCTGGTTGGTCTCGTAGAGGCTCACCGAGGTGCGCGGCGTGTTGGTGGCGTTGGGGTTGGCGGTGATGTCCTGGATGGAGATGCTGCCGCCCGAGTACACGCCCACGCCGGGCAGGCCCAGCGACGCGCCGAGGAGCCACTTGCCCTCGTCCAGGCGAAGCTTGGTCCCGAGCTCCAGCACGAGGTTCACGTTCTCGAAGCTGGTGCTGGCGGTGTACGAGGCCACGTTCGGCGGCGTGCTCGTGTCGGCCACCAGCGCGGACTCCTGCTCGTCGAAGAGGCGCGCCACGCCGTGCAGCGAGACGCCGAAGTTGAGCCGGTCGTCCCAGCGGTAGGCGCCGCCGACGGCGATGTCGAAGGTGCGATCGACGATGCGCGTGTGCACGCGGTACGGGTCGGTCTGGTCGAGGCCGTAGGTGCGGAAGCTGGGCACGGTCACGTCGAAGCCGAGGGCCCAGCGCGAGCCGCGCGAGTCGACCTGGCCGAAGCCCTTCACGAAGCCGGCCTCGCCGGGGATGACGTTGAGCTGCGCCAGGGTGGCGAGCGAGAAGGTGCTGCCGTTCAGGAGCGTGGAGTCGCTGCGGCTCGTGCGCTCGAGGCCGTAGAGGCTGGCGGAGACGTTCACGTTCATCTTGCGCATGTCGCAGAGGCCGGCCGGGTTGTACGTGAGGCCGGAGGGATCGTCGGAGAGCGCGACGAAGGCGCCGCCCAGGACCATGGCGCGAGAGCCGACGGGGTAGTCCTGGTAGCGCGAATCGTCGGCGCGGGCGGGCAGGGCCAACGAGGCGGAGGCCAACGCGAAGGCCAGGCTGAGGCGGACCAGGCGCTCGGTGAACGAGGGCGTGCCCATCGGGATCACAGCGGCCCCGCGAGGGCGAGCGAGGCCCAGAGCGCGCGCGCTGCCGCAGCGGGATCAGGCGCGCCCAGGACGGCGCGTTGACAAGCGACCCCACGGGCGCCGGCGAGCAGCGCGGACTCGGCGTTCGAGGCGTCGATGCCGCCGAGCGCGAAGAGGGGCAGGGCGGTGTCGTGCGCGGCCTGCGAGAGCGCGGCGAGGCCCTGCGCCGGGCCCTTGCCGGGCGTGTCGAACACCGGGCCGTACACGGCCAGATCCGCGCCATCGCGCAGCGCCCGCGCCACCTCGTCCTGCGAGTGGCACGACGCGCCGATGAGCGCATCCGGGCCGAGCAGCGCGCGCGCATCGCGGGCAGACAGCGCGTGCGCGGGGAGGTGCACGCCGTCGAGATCGGCCGCCAGCGCGACGTCGCAGCGCTCATTGAGCAGGAGCGGCGCGCCTTGCGGCACGCAGATCGAACGCAGCTTGCGCGCGAGGGTCAGCAAGTCACCCGCGCCCATCGCCTTCTCGCGGAGCTGTACGACCGCGCCCCCGCGCGGAATCGCCGAGAGGGCGAGCGAGACCGCCCGCGGCAGGTCCGGGGTCAGATCGACGCTGGCGATGAGCATCAGGCGCGGCGTGCCCACGAGCCCGGATCGCTATCACACGAGGCCGGCGATCGCGTGTTTTCGGACGCCCCGTCGCGCGCTGTCTCGTTACGTGCCGATCACGCCGCCCAGCGGGCTCGACGCGCTCCCGTACAGCTTGCGCGGGATGCGCCCGGCCTTGAACGCCAGCCGCCCCGCCTCGGTGGCGAGCCTCATCGCGCGCGCCATCGCCACCGGATCCTGCGCGTTGCTGATCGCCGTGTTCACGAGCAGCCCGGCCACGCCCAGCTCCATGCAGATGGCCGCGTCGCTCGCCGTGCCCACGCCCGCGTCCACGATGACCGGCACCTTGGCCTCCTCGAGGATCATCTGCAGCGCATACGGATTGCGCAGCCCAAGGCCGGAGCCGATCGGCGCGCCCAGCGGCATCACCGCCACGCAGCCCGCGTCGGCCAGCTTGCGCGCCAGCACCGGGTCGTCATTCGTGTACGGCAGCACCGAGAAGCCCTCGCGCACCAGCTCGCGCGCGGCCTTCAAGGTCTCCTCGCCGTCGGGCAGGAGCGTCTTCGGATCCGAGAGCACCTCGAGCTTCACCAGGGGCCTCGCGCCGCCCAGCTCCAGCTCGCGCGCGAGGCGCAGCGTGCGCACCGCGTCGTCGGCCGTGTAGCAGCCCGCCGTGTTCGGCAAGAGCTCCATGTGCTTGGGGATCCAGTGGAGCAGCGACGCCTCTCCCGTGGCTTTCAGGTCCAGGCGCCGCACCGCCACCGTCACCATGCCTGCGCCGCTCGCCTCCAGCGCGGCCTGCATGGTGGCGAAGTCCTTGTACTTGCCCGTGCCGACCACCAGCCGCGACGCAAAGCGCCGCCCGCCCAGCTCCAGCACGTCCTCGGTCACGTCGCTCATCGCAGTCTCCAGTTCCGCCAGCCCATCGCGCTGGGGCGTTCGAGCTCTCTAGCCGCCGCCCACGAACGTCACCACCTCGAGCACATCGCCATCGCTGAGACGTTCGTCCGCGTGCCGCGCCTTCTTCACCACCGCCGCGTTCCGCTCCACGGCCACCCGCTCGCTGTCGAGCTTCAGGTGCCGCAAGAGGCCCAGCACGGTCAGGCCGTCGGGCAGGTCCTGCGGCTCGCCATTGAGCGTCACGCGCATCCGACCTGTGCAGATAGAGGGCGCGCCCGGGCGGGTCAAGCGCGTTCGATCAGGGGTCCCCTGCGAGTCGTGCTTGTGCAGTCAGCGTCCACGATGACACAATCGCGCGTTCGCAGGGGGGCCGCCCGGCCCGAACCACTCAGGAGGCAGTGCCTTTGGACAACGTCGCCCTGTTGCGGCAGGTCAGCATCTTCCAAGAGCTCCCCGAGGCCGTCCTGGCCGATCTCGCGGGCCGCTGCCGTCCGAAGATCGCCGACGCGGGCTCCGTGATCGTGAGCCAGGAGGAGCCCGGCGACGCGCTCTTCGTCATCGGCCAGGGCCGCGTGAAGGTGGTCCTCTACGGCGAGACGGGCCGCGAGATCATCCTGAGCATCCTCCAGGTCGGGGACTTCTTCGGCGAGATGTCGCTGCTCGATCGCCAGCCGCGCTCGGCCAACGTGGTGGCCATCGACGAGGCGCACCTGCTCTCGCTGGACCGCGAGGCCTTCCAGACGCATCTCACGGCCAACCCGTCCACGGGGCTCGCCATCCTGGCCGAGATGTCGCGCCGCCTGCGCCACGCGGACGAGGTCATCGGCAACCTGGCGCTGCTGGACGTGTACGCGCGCGTGGCCCGCGCCATCCGCGATCTCGCGCAGAAGCAGGGCGAGCCCATCGAGGGCGGCCTGCTCGTGCGCGAGCGGCCCACGCAGCAGGAGATGGCCGGCCTCATCGGCACCTCGCGCGAGACCGTCAGCCGCGCGCTCAACGACTTCACCCGCCGCGGGCTCATCGAGATGAACGGCAAGCAGATCCTCGTGCGCTGGGGCTTCCTGCGGAACATGGACGAGGCTGCGTAGCGTCCGCTGGCGATGCCGCCTTGCGCCGTGTCTGGTGTGCGCGCTACACCCATCGGCCTCATGCCGACGTGGCGCGTCTCCAAACAGCTCTGGTTCTGCGCGGCGCACCAGGTGCGCCTCTCGGAGACGAAGTGCGAGGACCTGCACGGGCACAACTTCCGCGTGCTGGTGCACGCGGAGGCCCAGGCGCTCGACAAGACGAGCTACGTGCTCGACTTCAGCGTGCTGAAGAAGGCCGCGCTGGACGTGCTCGCGCCGTATGACCACCGCAACCTGAACGAGGTCCCGCCGTTCACCGAGTGGAACCCGACCGCCGAGGAGCTGGCGCGGTTCCTGGCGATCGAGCTGGGCAAGCGATTCGACGACGGCCGCGTGCGCATCTGCCGCGTGGAAGTGTTCGAGACCGACAACAACCGAGCGGAGTACGAGCCATGACGCGAGTCGCGCCCCTGCTGTGCCTGAGCTTCCTGATGATGTCCTGCGCCACCCTGGGCGTGCCGGGCGCGCCGGAGACGATCGTGCAGGTCCTCGACGAGGCGGGCAAGCCGATCGCGGGCACCTTCGAGTTCTATTCGCGGGTGGCCACCGATCAGTGCGAGGCCGACGACAGCGGCTGCGGCGTCCACCTGTCGGCGGGCTACTACTCGCTCACCTTCCGCAAGGTCCGCGCCGCGCGCATGTCCTCGGGCATCGGCGGCACCACCGGCGGCGACCGCTACAGCGGCTGCTTGCGCGAGCGCATCAACCTCGTGCCCGGCAAGAAGATCGTCTGCAAGAAGACGCAGGAGTACAACTGCGGCCGCGGCATCTTCGACAACATGGACTGCGGCGAGTTCAACTCGCAGCGCTACGGCTACAAGCCCGTCCCAGGGCAGGACGTCACGGAGCAGAAGGCCGAATGAGCGACGGCCCGCCGCGCCCGTCGTTCTCGCTGAGGCTCATCAGCGGGAAGCTGCCGATGAAGCTCGAGAGCGCGGTCGCCACCGTGGTGATCGGCGCGGTGTTCGGCGTGGCGTGGCTGGTGTTCAACCTGCCGGGCCCGCTGGTCGTGCACCTGAACGACGACCAGAAGCAGCCGGTGCAGGACGCGCGCGTGCGCTGCACGAACGAGGCGGGCGACAAGACGTTCTCGGGAGTGACCGACGTGTTCGGCGAGGCCAAGTGGCCGGGCCTCGCGCGCGGGATGTGGAGCTGCGAGGTGTGGCCGCCGGCGCGGTTCTTCAGCCCGTCGATGAAGGGCGCCGCCGTCGTGGTCCCGCGCGCGCCCGCGTCGGTGCTGCTCACGGTCGAGCGCTCGGCGCAGGTGGCCATCACCATCAAGCGCCCGCAGCACGCGCCCTACGCGGCGATGGCCGTGCGCGCGGTGTGTCCCGCCGAGCGCGGGCTCGCGGTCGAGAGCTGGGAGGAGCGCACCTCGGTGCTGCAGCCGAAGGTGACGCTCTGGCT
>JAFEBC010000061.1 GCA_018266095.1 Deltaproteobacteria bacterium | reverse complement strand
GGGGGTGTCGCCGGGGCGCTTCCGCAAGGCCGCGCGCGGCGACCGCAAGATCCTCCAAGAACCGAAGCTGCCTCCTTCACTACGGTGAGCGTCGACCAAGGAGGTCAAACGTGTTCGACCACATCGGAGTGAAGGTGAAGGACGTCGAGGAGAGCGCGCGGTTCTACAAGGCCGCGCTCGGTGCATTGGGCCTCGTGTGCAGCTCGCAGGATGCGTCGGGCGCCGGGTTCGGGCCCCAGGGCGCGCCGGCGCTGTGGCTCAACAAGTCCAAGGAGAAGGCGGGCGGGGCGCACCTCGCCTTCAAGGCCAAGGACCGCAAGGCCGTCGACCGGTTCCACGCGGCTGGTCTCGACGCGGGCGGGAAGGACAACGGCAAGCCGGGCGTGCGCAAGGACTACGCGCCCAACTACTACGCCGCGTTCCTCCTCGACCCGGATGGGAACAACATCGAGGCCGTCTGCTTCAAGGACTGACGGCTTGACGAGCAGGGCAGTCGGGCCGCAACTCTAGCTGACCGGAGCGAGGCCCCGTGCGTCGCTCCGTGTTTTCACCGATTGACCGCGCCGGGGTTTCGCGCAGAGGTACGGGCCTCAAGCGAGGAGCACCCGTGTCTCTGCGTCAGGCCCTGAATCGCTCGTCGGCGTCGCCTGGGTCCGGTCTGCGGGCTCGCGCCGCCGCGGCCTCGTGTGCCTTCCTGGTTGCGGCCGCGCTCGGCTTCGCGTGCGGCAAGGGCGACAGCACGTCGATCGCGTGCAACCCCGTGTGCCAGGCGGGCGAGAGCTGCGTCGAGGGCGTGTGCCAGGCGGGCAGCAGCGACGCTGGCGCGGACGCAGGGACCGACGCGGGCACCGACGGCGGCGTGAGCGACGCCTGCGATCCCGCGTGCCCCGACTGGCAGGTGTGCGCCGCGCGCGTGTGCAAGCTGCAATCGGGCCGCTGCAACAACGACAACGACTGCCCCGCCACGCTCCCCATCTGCGACGCGACGCACACCTGCACCGCGCCCGTGACCGCCACTCCCGCCGCGTTGACGTACGGCGCGCTCATCATCACCAACGCGCAGTACGCGCCGCAGTTCCAGAGGCTCGCCGACTTGCACACGCTCACCGGCGTGCCCACCACGCTCGTCACCGTCGAGAGCATCTGCGCGCAGACGGCCGGCGGCTGCAGCGCCACCGACGCGTGTCACGACACCGCCAAGGCCATCAAGAGCTACATCGCGCAGCAGCACGCAGCGGGCCTCAGCGAGGTGGTGCTCGGCGGCGATTCGCGCATCGTCCCTTCGCGCAAGACCAGCGACCACTACTCGAACGCCCTCTACGGCGTGACCTACGACGAGACCTTCTACAGCGACGACTACTTCGCCGATCTCACCGAGTGGGACACCAACGGCAACTGCGTCTACGGCGAGCCCGGCGTCGACACGCCCGCGTACATCCCCAGCGTCGCCATCTCGCGCGTCTCGGTGTCCACCTCCAACGAGGCCGATCGCTATCTCGCCAAGGCCACCGCCTACCTCACCAACTACGACACCACGCGCATCGGCACCGCGCTCTTCATGTCCAACGTCGCCACCGATCTCTACTTCGGCGGCGTGGACATCCCGGTGGACGCGGCCTTCTACTTCGAGGCGCCGGGCCGCACGCTCTCGCTCGTGCCCTCGAGCTTCAAGGTCACCAAGCTCTACTCCTCCATCGGCGGCGCGCCCGGCGCGAGCCCGCTCACCGTCGCCTCCGAGCGCACCGCCTTCGACACCGGCACGAACCTGGTCGTGCACTCCGGCCACGGCGCCGAAGAGGACCTCACCGTCGAGCAGGACGGCTCCAACGAGTTCACCGGCGACATGGCGCAGACGCTCAGCAACACGCAGTTCCCCATCATGCTCTCGTGCGCCTGCGAGGCCGCCACCTTCGACGACGGCGACGGCTGCGCGGGCCAGGCCTTCCTCACCTCGCTCGGCGGCGGCGTCGGCTACCTCGGGAACAGCACCATCGGCTTGGGCATCGCGGGCGGCATGCAGCTCATCGATCAGGCCGTGAAGTACACCTTCAGCAAGCACAACCCGCTCGCGGGCGAGGTGATGAAGGCGGGCCACGTGAACATGCCCACCTCGGACTCGATCAGCATCCCCAAGGTGCCGATCCCGCTCTCGGTGATCGACGCGGCCTCGTGGCGCTGGACGCAGAAGGCCGCGACCTACCTCGGCGACGGCCTTTTGCCCATCTACACCGACCCCACGCTCTCCATCGGGCCGCAGCTCTCGGCCAGGAAGACGCGCAAGGGCAACTTCTCCACGGTGACCTTCTCGTTCGACCCCGGCAAGACGGGGACCCTGCTGACAAAACTTGGCAGCAGCTTCTACGAGGCCGCCATCGACGGCAGCGGCGCGCCCGTGTCCTTCGTGGTCGCGGGCGATCCGCAGTTCACGCTCGCGGGCTTCTCGTCGCAGACGACGATCGCGAGCTACGCGACGATCACGCTCCCCTAGGCACGCTCGCCTCGGCACGCTTCCCTGCGCGCGCTGCCCTGAGCCCTCCGTCCGGGGCCTCGAAATCATCGCTCTGCCAAGCAGGCCGGTCTTGGGTACACTGCGCCGCCGCATTTCGCCCCGAGGTCAAACAGTGGCCCCCCGCAAGCCGAAGAAGCCTTCGCAGCCGACGCCGTCGAAGCCCGCAGGGCCTGACCTTCCGCCGCTCGATCGCGCGCTGCACGCGATCACGCTCTTCGGCGTCTTCGCTGGCCTCGCCATGCCGGTCATCTTCTGGCCGCAGCTCGTCGTCTTCCCCTTCATCTTCCTCAAGCTGATCTTCTTCCAGATCGTGCTGGGCCTGACGCTGCCCGCCTGGATCGTGCTCGCCATCCGCCAGCCGCGCTTCCGGCCCACCAGGTCCCTGGTGATGATCACGCTCGGGATCCACTACGCGGTCCTCACGCTCGCCACCATCGTCGCCTACGACCGGCACCGCTCGTTCTGGGGCAACGAAGAGCGCATGAACGGCCTCTTCACGCTCCTGCACGTGCTGGCGTGGTTCTTCATGACCGTGTCCACGGTGCGCACCTGGCCCGAGTGGCGCAACCTGTTGCGCTGGCAGGCGGCCATCGGCGCCGTGCTCACCGTCGCCGTGATCTGGCAGCGCTTCGATCTGAACCTGCTCGGCTTCCCCGCCGACAAGCGCGTGTCGGGCCTCTTGGGCAACCCGATCTTCTCCGGCACCTGGCACATGCTGTTCGTCTACATCCTCGGCCTGCTGTGGCTCGACGCGAAGCAGACGGGGAAGCGCGTGCTGACGGTGATGGCGGTGCTCTCGTTCGTCGCCGTGTTCCTCGCGGGCTCGCGCGGGCCCGTGGTGGGCTTCGGCATCGGCCTGCTCGTCACCGCGGCCACCATCGCCGTGCAGCACAAGCACGCGAAGCTCATCATCGGCGCCGCCGCGGTCGCGGTGCTCGCGCTCGGCGGCTACCTCTTCGTGCTCAAGGTGCTGGTCCCCGCGCCCTCGCTCGCGGGGTTCTGGAAGGCGCACCCCGAGGTCGGCCACCTCTTCCTCGCCGACTTTGATCCTGCGCGCCGCCACCTCTGGGGCGCGGCCTACAAGGGCTTCGAGGAGCGGCCCATCCTCGGCTGGGGACTCGCGAGCTTCGAGATCATCTTCGACAAGCACTACGATCCCTGGTTCCTCTGCCGCGGCGTGGCCGAGACCATCCACGACAGCTCGCACAGCCTCGTGTTCGACAACCTGTCCGGCGACGGCATCCTGGGCTTCGTGAGCTTCGTCGCGCTCTGGGTGTCGGTGTACGTCTCCATCATCCGCGCGGGCCGCGCCGGCAAGTGGCCCAAGCTCTACGTCGCGCTCGCGCTCGGCTTCTGCACCTCCTATCTGGCGCAGGGCCTGTTCGTGTTCGACAGCCCGGCCGTGCTCCTGCTCATCATGTTCTGGTGGGCGTTCGTCTCGGCGCGACCCGCGATCGAGTCCGTGCCCGACGAGACGATCCTGCCGATCGAGACCACGCCGCGGCTCGGCGAGCGGCCTTCGTTCGGCGCGCTGGCCGCGCTGGGCGTGCTCGCGCTGCTGCTCATCCACTGGGGCACGCTGCGTCCGGCGTTCGCGTCGAACGAGATGCGGCAGGTCGATCGCAGCTACTCCCACGGCGACTGCGACGGCATGCTGGAGCACGCGCGCAACGCCTTGGACTACGGCTCGCCGTACGTCGAGGATCAGCTCTTCTCCATCACGCACTATGTGGGCGAGCTGGCGGATCGCGATCAGCTCAACCTCTGCCCGCGCTGGCCGGAGCTGCTCGAGCAGGCGCGCAAGGTGGAGGCGTTCCACGACTCCGTGCATCCGGGCAACGTGCGCCAGCGCGAGATGCTGCCGGCGCTGCTGGTGAAGCTCGGCCGCGCGGCCAAGGATCCGAAGCTGTTCGCCGAGGCGCGCCCGCTCATCGATCTGATGCTCAAGGAGAGCCCGGATCGCCAGCAGTACCACCTCGAGCTGGCGAGCTGGTTCTACGAGCAGGGCCAGGTGGCCGACGCGCAGCGCGAGATCGAGGCCGCGGTCGCGGTGGATCCGGACGTGGGGATGCCGAAGTGGAAGCTCGGCCTCTTCAAGTGGCGCTCGCTGGGCCAGGCCGCCGAGGGCGCCGCGCAGATGGCGGACGCGGCCACCAAGGGCTGTCCGTACGAGCTCAACAGCTCGGTGGACGTGATGCAGGCAGCGCAGGCGTACGCGGTAGCCGGACGCCGCGAGGCCGCGCCCAGCCTGGTCGCGAACGTCGAGGCGCTCAGCCCGTCGGATCGGCCGCCGCTGCTCTTCCTGGCCGTCGCGTCGCAGCTCGAGCACTTCCAGTATCTGGCCGAGCGCGACCGGGTGCTGGCGATGCTCACCGCGCAGTATCCGCGCTTCCTCGGTTGGCTCGAGCCGCTGCGCGCGGGGCGGGTGCACTCGCTGGACGAGCTGCAGCGGCTGCAGCCGGCGCCGCTGAATCCGAACTAGCCGGGCCGCGGGCTACAGCTCGCAGCTCGTCTCGGTCGTCCCGTTCATGCACACGTCGACGCCGCCCTGGCCGTCGAGCGTGCTGGTGCCCGTCGAGAGCGCGTTCCCGTCGAGCACGTTGTCGAGAGAGTTGCCGATGAGCGTGTTGTCGCGCAGGCCGCCGTACGCGCCCTCGCAGGTGTCGGCGGGGCCTGAGATGGTGATCGCTTCGCCGCCGCTCCCGGTGCTGGTCGAGCCCGCGCGCAGATCCACGCGCACCGCGACGGTGCGCACCGAGAAGTCGATGGTGTCGTTCGCGCCCGCGCCGCAGTCGATGACGTCGTTGCCCTCGCCGCCGCTGGCGGACACGTAGAGGAAGGTGTCGTCGCCGTTGCCCCCGAAGAGACGATCGTCGCCGGGGCCGCCCACCAGCACGTCGTCGCCGTCGAGGCCGTAGATCGTGTCGTCGCCGGGGCCGCCCTCGAGGCGGTTCGGCCCGCTGTTGCCGATGAGCGTGTCGTCGCCGTCGCCGCCGATGAGGTTCTCGATGTCGCCGCGGATGGTGTCCTTCTCGCCCTGCGCCTGGTCGCCCGAATCGGCGAGGTTGTCGATGGCGAGGCGCACCGCCGCCGTGCGCGCTGCATAGCTGACGGTGTCGATGCCGGGGCCGCCGATGTACGTGTCGTTGGCGATGGCCGTGACCGCGTAGAAGGTGTCGTCACCCGGGCCGCCGTTGAGCACGTTGCCGAGCGCGTTCCCCGTGATCTTGTCGTCGCCGCTGCCGGCGATGAGGTTCTCGATGTCGGCCCCGATGCGGTCGTGCTCCGCGCCGCCGCCCTCGCCCGACCAGGTGCCCGCGATCGTGCCCGCCGGATAGTCGCCGGTGAGCGTGGCGTCCATCACCAAGGTGAGATCGTGCGTGCGCGCGCTGTAGTCGATGGTGTCGACGCCGTTGCCGCCGAAGTAGGTGCTGCCCGTGCTGCTGGAGGCGAAGGCGATGAGCGTGTCGTCGCCGTCCTCGCCGAAGAGGACGTCGCTGCCGCCGCCGCCCGAGAGCTTGTCGTTGCCGTCGCCGCCGTAGAGGACGTCGTCGCCGCTGCCGCCGGTGAGCGTGTCGTTGCCCGCGCCGCCGTAGATGGCGAGCTTGTAGGGGAACGGGCCGCCGGTGCCGTAGCCGCCCTGGCCGCTCACGGTGTCGTTGCCCGCGCCGGTGCTGACGACATAGGTGAGGTGCGCGGCGTTGCTCAAGTGGAGGTCGAGGAACGAGTCGGTGTTCACCGAGATGCCGTTGGCGCCGAAGGTGAAGGTGTCCGCGCCGGGCGTGCCCGCCAGCTCCAGCTCGCTGCCGTCGCCGAGCGAGACGAAGACGCCGGACGACGCGCTGGAGCTGCCGGTGGCGAAGAGGCCCTGCGAGTAGTCGAGGATCACGATCTCGCTGCCGGGCGCGGTGGAGTCCTCGAGCACGTCGAGGTGCCGCGTGGTCCCCACGGTCGCGGCGCCGCACGCGTCGCCGTTCACCTTGAGCGCGCCGGTCTTGTCGGCGGTGAGGACCGCGAGCTCGCCGTCCTGGACCTTCACCGTCATGGCGCCGCTGGCGAAGGTGCACGGGTTCACCAAGGAGGTGAGCGCGCCGCGCGGGTCGGGGATGCCGGGGTAGTCCCAGCCGGGCTGGGTGAGGGCAGGAGGCGCCTGGGACCCGCTGCCGGCGCAGGCCGCGGCGCAGAGCGTCCAGATGCTTGCAAAGACAATGGTTGCCCAAGGCAACCAAGTGGAGCCGGGGCTGCAGAGACACCAGGGCCGCGCGGTCCTGAAGAAACCCGCGCGGCCCGAGGTGGTCATGGTCGTGGATCCGGACTACAGCTCGCAGTGCGTGGCCGAGCCGCCGGTGCCGAAGTTGATGCAGGTGTCCACGCCGCCGCGGCCGTCGATGGTGCTGGTGGCCGAGCCCGCGCCGGAGTTGCCGTCGAGGATGTTGTCGAGGCTGTTGCCGTAGATGGTGTTCGCGCCCGAGCCGCCGAACACGTTGTTGCACGAGTCCGCCGTGTCGACCGCCGCGCCCTTCGGGACCGGCTTGCCGCCCGCGCCGCCCATGATGATCGTGCCCGACCCGTTGAAGCTGGTGCTGGTCGAGGCGTACGCGATGTCGATGGTGATGGCCGACGTCTCGTGGCTGAAGTCGAGCGTGTTGTTGTTGCCCGCGCCGCAGTTCACGTACGTGGTGCCCGTGTCGTTGCCGGGGAGCGAGGGCGTCGAGCTGGTGGCGTCGTAGGCGAACATGAAGGTGTCGTCGCCGTTGCCGCCATAGAGGACGTTGTTGCCCGCGCCGCCGATGACCGTGTCGTCGCCGTCGCCGCCGTAGATGACGTCGTTGCCGCCCTGACCGTCGATCACGTTGTCGAGCGCGTTGCCGATGATGGTGTCGTCACCCTGGCCGCCGATGAAGTTCTCGACGTCGCTGCCGATGAGGTCCTTCTCGCCGGCCGCGCCCGAGGGGGTCAGGCCGTCCATGGTGATGGTGAGCGCGCCGCTGCGCAGGCTGAAGTCGACCGTGTCGATGCCCGCGCCGCCCTTGTACACGTCGGTCGAGGTGGAGGCCGCCGGCGCGACGAACCAGTCGTTGCCCGCGCCGCCGTTGAAGGTGACGCCGTTCACGCTGCCGAAGACCTTGTCGCCGCCGGCGCTGCCGTTGAAGACCTCGATGTCGTCGCCGATGACCATGTTCTCGGTGCCCGCCGTGGTGTCGCCGCCGGCGGTGTTGACCGCGGTGGCGCCCGTGCCCGTGGCCGCGAAGCCCGGCGCGCTGGAGGCGAGGCCGTCCATGTGGATGGTCACGCCGTGCGTGGTGCGGTGCGAGAAGTCGATGGTGTCGGTGCCCGCCTCGCCGAAGTACGCGACGGTGGCCGTGTTGGCCGTCGAGGTCGGCACGACGAACGTGTCGTTGCCGATGCCGCCCCAGAGCGAGGAGGTGGACGCGCCGGGCGAGATGGTGTCGTTGCCGGCCGCGCCGTACGCGGTGAAGCTGCCGCTGAACGCGGTGGCGAACGCGCCCGCGCCGTTGGAGGCCTGGCCGGTGATGGTGTCGTCGCCGGGGCCGCCCGAGACGGTGACCTGCAGATCGCCCGAGGCGCTGACGGCGTCGATGTCGTTCTTGAACGACGTGCCGGTCTGGTTGATGGCGATGTCGACGTGCG
>JAFEBC010000619.1 GCA_018266095.1 Deltaproteobacteria bacterium | reverse complement strand
CGTCGGCGAGGACGTCGAGAACATCATCGTGAACCTGCTGCAGGCCGCCGATCACGACATCGAGCGGGCGCAGCGCGGCATCGTCTACATCGACGAGATCGACAAGATCGCGCGCAAGTCGGAGAACCCGTCCATCACGCGCGACGTGTCGGGCGAGGGCGTGCAGCAGGCGCTCTTGAAGCTCATCGAGGGCACGGTGGCGAACGTGCCGCCCAAGGGTGGCCGCAAGCACCCGCAGCAGGAGTTCCTGCAGGTCGACACGACGAACATTTTGTTCATCTGCGGCGGCGCGTTTGGCGGGCTCGATGACATCGTCGAGCGGCGCAAGGAAGGCAAGTCGCTCGGCTTCGGCACGGAGGTCGCGTCGAAGAAGGAGCGCAACGTGAGCCAGCTCCTGCGCGACGTGCAGCCGGAGGACCTGCTCAAGTTCGGCATGATCCCCGAGTTCATCGGCCGTCTGCCCGTGGTGGCGGCGCTGGAGGAGCTCGAGGAGGCGGCCCTGATGGACATCCTCACGCGGCCGCGCAACGCGCTCGCCAAGCAGTACCGGCGCCTGATGGAGATGGACGGCGTGCAGCTCAAGTTCACCGAGGGCGCGCTGCGGGCGGTGGCGAAGAACGCGATTCAGCAGAAGACGGGCGCGCGCGGGCTGAGGGCGATCCTCGAGCAGGCGATGCTGAACATCATGTTCGAGGTGCCGTCGCACAAGAACATCCGCGAGATCGTGCTGAATGAGGACGCCATCTTGAAGAAAGAGGCGCCGCTCATCGTGTACGAGAAGGCGGCGGAGAGCGCGTAGCTCCACCGGAATGCGGTGAGAGCCCGATCATTCACCGCAGAGGCGCCGAAGCGCAGAAGGTCGCTGGCGTACCAGTGTGCCCGACCCTGCCCGACTCTTCAGCGCTTCTGCGTCTCTGCGGTGAGTGGTCGTGAGGCTCGCTGACCAACCCGCGGTGGTCACTGCTCGAAGCGCAGCCCCGGGTGCCCGTCGCGGATCGACCAGGTCGAGCCGAAGTCCAGCCCCGGGAAGCTCGCGGTCTTGGCGAAGCTCGCGTCGGTGACGCCCGTGCCCATGCCGGGGCTGCCGCCGCAGCGCGTGCTGTTCCAGTAGCTCTCGCTGGCGGTGATGAGGGCGCTGTTGAAGCCCGCGAAGCAGGCGCCGGAGGGCAAGGCCGCGTCGACCACGGTGTGCGTGAGCTGCGCGGTGAAGTTCGATCCTGTGACCGAGCCGAACACGCCGCCGGTCATGGCGGGGCCGCTGCTGCCGGCGAGCGTGCTCTGGATGTCGACGTCGGTGACGGAGAGGCCGGTGACGCCGTTGGCGTTGAGGTTGCCGATGAAGCCGGCCACGTAGTTGAGGTTGCCCTCGAAGACCACGTGGCTCGCGATGGCGTCGGCGCTGGCGAAGACGCCGTCGTTCGGGTACCAGGCGCAGAAGATGCCGCCGGAGGTGCCGCTCGGGCCGCTGTCGAGATGCGCGGCGACGCTGATGCGCGTGAGCGTCCAGCTCAGGTTGGGATCGACGGCGCCGCTCAGGCCGCCCGCGCAGTTGTTGTCGGCGGTGACGGTGGAGTTCGCGTCGACGAAGACGTCGTGCACGTCACCGGACGAGAGGTTGCCGATGGCGCCGCCGGCGGGGCCGACGCCGATGACGTGCGTGTCGAGGATGCGCGCGTTGGCGAGCACCACGGGTCCGCCCTGATAGGCGAGGCCGATGGCGCCGCCGACGTTGTATTGGCTGGTGACGGTCACGCCGCTCACCGTGAGGCCGTCGACGCTCGCGCCGGTGAAGGTCGCGCCGACCGCGCCGCCGATCTGGTCGCCCTGCTCCGTCGAGGTGGTGCTGCCCTGGACGAGGGAGTCCTCGACGAGCGCGCTCTGCACAGGGCCGCTGAGGTTGCCGCTGATGCCGCCGGCGTAGATGGGCGAGGTGACACGGACCTGGTGCGCGCTGACGTTGGTGAGCGAGCCGCTGACCGAGCCGGCGATGCCGCCCGCGTTGCCGGAGAAGCGCAGGTCCTGCACCACGCAGGAGATGGCCACGTCGCGCACGTCGATGCCGGTCGCGTCGCCGCCGAAGTAGCCGAAGGCGCCACCGGTCGCGCCGCCCTGCGCGGGGTTGAGGCAGGTCACGGAGCCCGCGCCGGGTGTGGCGCTGGCGACGCTGGAGTTGGTCACCTGCGCGCCGGTGTCGTTGAAGCCTGCGAGGCCGCCGATCTGCGCGAGGCCGCCGATGTCGCCATGCAAGAGGACGTGCACGTCGTCGATCACCGCGTCCCTCCCGAGGTGTCCGGCGAAGCCGCCGACGTTCATGCTGTTGGGCGCGCTGACGCCGCTGACGCCCACGCGCAGGTGCGCGACGGTGACGGGCGCGGTGCCGGTGGTGGCGTTGTAGTCGCCGATGTAGCCGAAGAGGCCCTTGTCGTACTCGGTGTTCGAGGTGTCGGCCTGCGTGTACTGGAAGTTGTCGATGAGGTGGCCGCCGCCGTCGAAGCGCGAGCCCGGCACCTGGATGAAGAGCGGCTGCGTGCCCGAGCCGGTCAGGTCGAGGTCCTGCGTGAGCTTGTACGATTGCGCGAGCAGGCCCTGGTAGTTGTTGACCGCTTGCAACTGCGTGACGCTGCAGATGCGCAGCGGATCGCTCGCGGTGCCCTTGCCGCCGCCGAAGGGGCCGATGGTGGGATCGCACTCGACGTACTGCGTGCGGCCGAGATCGTACACGGCCTCGGTGCCGTCGGGCTCGATGGCGACCGCGCGCAGGTACGCGGTGCCGATGACGCCGAGGTTCTCGAGCGAGAAGAACGTCGTGCCGGGCGACATCGGGCCCAGGGTCGTGATCGTGAACCAGTGGATGCCGTCGTACGAGACCTGGATGAGCGCGGCCTGCAGCGAGGCGTTCACGGTGAGCGTGAGGTTGGCCGAGCGGTCGAAGGCGAGCTGCGCGGGGAGATCGGTGAGCGTGAGCGAGGGCGCGCTCTCCAACTCCCAGCGCAATTGCGGGTGGCGCGGGCCCTGCTTCCAGAGGCCGTTCGTGGAGAAGTCGTAGCCCGGGAACGACGCGCTGCTGGCGAACGAGCTCTGCGCGAGGCCGGTGCCCGGCGGCTGCGTGGTGGCGCCGCTCGTGTCCACCTCGCGGCACACGTCGCGGTTGTAGAAGATGCCGCTCGTGGAGAGGCCCGTGGTGGTGGTGGAGCAGCACGGCGGCGGCACGATGCAGAAGCCGCTGCCCGCGTTGGCGAAGGCGAACACGCGGTCCACGTGCGCGTCGCCCTCGTTGTCGATGAAGCCGAAGAGGCCCGAGTCGGGCGAGTCGGTCTCGGCGTAGGAGTCGCTCACGTACACGTGCTGGTTCGGGTACGGCACGCCGTTCTCGTCGCGCCAGGTGCCGAGGCCGCCGATGAGGCCGCCGTAGGTGTTGCTGCCGTTCCCGTTGTTGGCGAAGGTCGCGCGCGAGATGGCCTGCGAGACGCGCGTGGTCTGGTTCAGGTACGCGTTCATGCCGCCGACCACGCCGCCGTGGTTCAACTGCGAGGTGTCG
>JAFEBC010000618.1 GCA_018266095.1 Deltaproteobacteria bacterium | reverse complement strand
TCCGCGGATCGGCCTGCAGGATCTCCGCGGAGACGATCCCCGGATCCCACTCGTGTCGCCGAGTCCCGTCCTGCGTGTAGTCCCAGACCTTCTCGGGCGGCGCGGCGATGACGATCGAGTCCTTCACGACCACATTCTTCATCGCGGACTCCTGCGCCCTCGCGCGCTGCGCTCAGCACCTACCGCGACGGCGCCACCTGGTCGTCCACCAGCTCATCAAACCCGCCGAAGGCCTCCTCGAGCGCCTCCACGAGCCCCGCGTGCGGCAGCTCCTCGCTCTGCGGCGCGCGGATGAGCTCGATCGACAAGGCCACCTTCGCCGCGGCCTCCGAGAACAAGAAGGTCTGCCCCGAGCGCAGGACCACCTTGTCGCTCTCCGGAGCGACCGCGCGCTTGCAGTGCGGACACGCGCGCGCGAGCGGAAAGAGCATCGCCTCGCCGAACTTCAGGGCCCCCTCGGTCGCATCGCTCGGCTGCCCGCAGCCCGCGCACAAGAGGTCCTTCGCCGGTACGGGCAGGAGCACGAACCCCGGGTGCGTCACCACGTGCAGCGTGGAGTCGCGATACCCCGCCGGATCCGACACGCCAGCCACCGCGAACGGATCCTGCCGCCGCTCCCGCTCGAGCCACACCATCTGCGTCACCAGGAGCGCCGAATCGGTCCCCGCGAGCAGCGCGCCCGCCGAGGCCATCGCCGGCAGGTCCTGCGAATCGAGGAGCGTCCCCGGAGCCGCCGGGAGCGCCACGCGCTGCAGCGTCACCTCGTCAGACGGGTTCAGGAACTCGAGCGTGAACAGCGCGCGCCACAGCTTGGCCAACGCCTGCGGCGGCACCGGCTGCGACAGGTCGTCGGGGATGAACCAGCGCCTGTGCACCAAGAGCGACTTGTCGGATGTGGGCGCCGGATCGACGCGCTCCCTGCGGACGGACATGGCGCCTCTCTACACCAGCTTGCCGCGCGCGGCCTACCGCTTCATGGGGTTGCGCGCGCCCGGGTTGGTCGCGTCGTCGTCGTGCGTGCGCGTGTCGAGGAGCGGGTTGCGGGTGATGAGCGTGCTCTCGTACGGGAGCGCCGCCTCGACCTCCGCCGCGAGCTCGGGATCGAGCTGGATCGACGGCCCGTCGTCGACAGGCTGCTTCTTGGGCGCGGGCCGCTCGGGCGCCTTGGCCTCGGCGCGCTCGGGGACGGGCGTCGGCACCGGGGTCTTCTGGGCCGCGGGCGTGATCGCAGTCCGCCGCACGGCACCCGGCGCGCGCACGCCCGACGACGCCGCTGGAGCCGCCGCCGCAGAAGCCGGACGCGCCGCGGGAGGCTTCGGAGTCTGCACTGCCGGGAGCGACGGCACGGTCGGCGGGACGATCGGTGCGGGCGCAGCCGCCGCCGGCGCGAGATCATTGCTCGTCGACTCATCGTCATCGTCCGCGAGCGAGGCCTCCTCGCCGGCATCCGTGGCCGCGTCTTCGCCGTCGTCCGTCTCGTCGGTGTCCTCGGCGTCGGTGTCGGCCTGCGGTGCTGCAGCGGCAGCGGTCGGCGCGGGAGCGGAGGCGGGCGCAGCGATCGCGATCGGAGCCGTCGCCGCGGTTGCAGCAGACGCCGGTGCCGCAGCCACGGCCGGTTCAGCGGGCTTCGAAGCTTCAGCCGCCGGGACGGGCGCAGCCACGGGGCCCGGAGCCGCCTCGACTCGCGCTGGAGCAGGCACCGCCGCGCTCTTCGGCGCCGCGTCCTTCCAGTCCTTCGCCCACACCGAGCGGGCCCCGAGGTCGGCCACGAAGCTCGTCGGCGGCGAGAGGCCCTGCGCGGCCGGATCAAAGAACGCCGCGTCGATGTCGTTGATCCCGTGCGCCGCGAACTTCTTGAAGAACGACGGCAACAGCCCCGTGGGCACGTGGTGCCCCTCGATGAGCCCGTCCGCCGTGCGCCCGGTCTGCTCGTACACGAACAGGTCCTGCACCCGGTACTCGCCGCGCTCATCGAGCGGCAGCGCCTCGGCCACCGTCGTCACCTTGCGCGACCCATCCGCGAGGCGCTCGCAGCACACGACGAGGTGCACCGCGCCCGCCACCTGCGCCCGCACCGCGCGCAGCGGCAGGTCCACGCCCGAGAGCAGACACAGCGACTCGAGCCGCCGCAGCGTATCCACCGGCGTGTTCGCGTGCGTCGTCGTCAGCGAACCGCCGTGGCCCGTGTTCATCGCCTGCAAGAGATAGAAGCACTCGCCGCCGCGCACCTCGCCCACGATGATGCGGTCCGGCCGCAGGCGCAGCGCCGACTGGAGCAGATCGCCGATCGTCACCTCGCCCTTGCCCAGCTTGTCCGGCGGCCGCGTCTCGAGCGACACGAGGTGCGGCTGCTGCAGTTGCAGCTCCGCCGAATCCTCGATGGTCAAGATGCGCTCGTGCGGCGCGATCACCGACGAGAGCACGTTGAGCAAGGACGTCTTGCCCGAGCCCGTCCCGCCCGCCACCACGATGTTGAGCCGCAGCTCGATGAGCGCCTCGAGGAAGCGCGCGAGCGGCTTGGTGATGGTCCCGAACTTGATGAGCGTGTCGAGCCCCAGCCGGTCCGGGAAGAACTTGCGGATCGCGAGCGTGCACCCCTTGCGCGACACCGGCGGCAGCACCACGTGGATGCGGCTCCCGTCCGGCAGACGCGCATCGAGCCGCGGCCGCTCGTCCGACAGCGGGCGCCCCACGTACTGCGCCATGTTGCGCGCCGCCGCGAGCAGCCCCTCCTCGGAGAAGCGCGCCTCGGTCTTGTAGAGCTTGCCCTTCTTCTCGATCCAGATCTCGTCGAAGCCGTTGATCAGGATCTCCGACACCAGCGGGTCGTCGAGGAACGGCACCACGGGCTTCAAGAAGGCGCGCAGACTCTCGGCGAACATGCTCATCGTACCTTGGAGCATAGCGGAATCGCGCGGGGTCAAGGCACTCCGGCAACTGGCCCTGTCCGCTGAAACCTTCGCCGACCTCTTGCGTTAAGCTTCCTGAACGGCTGTACGCTTGAGGCAAGCGACCACAAAACGAGGACTTATGACCGACGCCGGCCCCGAGAAGACCATCGGCAAGAAGCGCGCTCCCGAGGAAGGCGAGCCGCCGCCCGCGCAGGCCACGGCCGACGACGCGCCCCTGCCCGAGGAGGAAGAGGAGCCCTTGCCCGGCCCCGACGCGATGCCCGGCTGGGGCGACACCCTCGACAAGGCCAGAAAGCGCTTCGAGGAGTTCGTCGACAAGAACGCGCCCAAGGCCAAGGACGTCGCCAAGGACGCGGCCGAGGCCGGCAAGAAGATGGTCGTCGACCTCTCCGGCGGCGTCGAGAACGCGTTCGGCACCATCAGCGAGGAGGCCAAGAAGCTGATGGAGAAGGGCCAGCACACGAAGGTCCGCATCAAGTTCCGCGAGCGCCAGATCGCCGAACTGCCCATCGCCGTCGTGGCCGCCGCCGAGGTCGCCTCGCTGTGGTGGTTCGGGCCCCTGCGCCTCTTGTTGGGTCACGTCGTGGGCAAGACCGTGCTCGACGTCGAGTTCGTCTCCAACGCCGACGCCATCGTCGCCGAGGGCCGCGCCTTGCTCGCGGACGGCGAGCTCGAGCGCGCGCTCGGGCTATTCGACAAGGCCCTCTCGATGGACCGCTCCTGCGCCGGCGCCTACCTGGGCCGCGGCATCGCCTTGAAGCTCAAGGGCGACCGCCCGGGCGCGCGCGCGGCCTTCCAGAGGGCCGAGGAGTGCGACAAGATCGGCGAGACGGGCAGGGAAGCCCGCCGCCACTTGGACAACTTGAAGGACTAGCCGGCATCTCCAGCATCAACGCCGACGCGCCGAACCTGCGCGCCGCGCCCTACGGCAGCTCCAAGGCCGACTTGAGCTTCTTCCTCGAGTGCCTGGACATGGAGCTCAGGCCCCCGCGGCGTCCCGGTGACCATCGTGCACCCGGGCTTCATGCGCACGCCCGCCACCGACTCGCTTGCCGCCTCGACG
Organism: Deltaproteobacteria bacterium; assembly: GCA_018266095.1. GTDB lineage: Bacteria > Myxococcota > Myxococcia > Myxococcales > 40CM-4-68-19 > CAIWCD01. Next base: position 208 of record JAFEBC010000618.1, on the reverse strand, counting down.
CCGCCGTGCGCATCATCATCCATGGCTTGAGACACAGGCGCGCGCGAATTCAGCGCGGAGAGCGGGTCACGGCCCTACGGACTGCACCAGTGCGTGCCCCCCGGAGGGTCCACCACGCAGCTTGTGGTGTCGAGCGAACCCTTGAGCGAACCCGTCGCGGCGTGCGTCGAGTCCTCGAAGCTCAGCTCGTAGCTTCCGGTGATGTGCG
>JAFEBC010000617.1 GCA_018266095.1 Deltaproteobacteria bacterium | reverse complement strand
TCGGGCCCCTGCGCGCGCGGGTCGTTGCCCCAGCGGATCGACGGATCGATGACCACGCGGCGGCCGAGCTGCGCGGCGTCCACACCCTCGCCGACCGCCTCGATCACGCCCGCGCCATCCGAGCCCAGGATGCAGGGCAGCTTGATGCGCGCGTAGAGGCCGCGGCGGATCCACGAGTCCCGGTGGTTCAGCGCAGCCGCGTGCAGCTTCACCAGCGCGCCGCCCGGAGGCGCGGACGGCTCCGGCGCCTCCACCACGATGAGCTCTTCCAGCGTCCCTTGGGCCTTGAGCAGCGCTGCGCGCATGGGGTCCAGCTCCTTCAGGTTGGTGCTACTTCCCGCCCGGCGTGAAGACGACGCGCAGGGCGATCTCGGTCCCGGCCACCCGGGTGGCGCTCAGGGAATCAAGCGGCGTGAGCGTGCGCACCACGAGGCCCCCCGCGAACGCAGGCGCGACCTTCCAGTCGGCCCCCAGGCCCAGGCGCATCGCCAGCGAATATCCGGCCGCGTCCTGCGGTCCCAGGAGCACGGCCTGCAGGTCGAAGAAGGGCGCGAGGGGAGTGGAGTCGAGCAGCGCGGACAGACCGAACCCGAGCGTCGAGATGGGGCCCGCGCGCGAGGCCGCGTACGTGCCCATGCCGGTGATGGAGAGCTGATCGGTGAACCTGAGCCCCAGGACGAGCCCCGTGTTGATGGCGCTCGTGCGATCGCCGTCGGTCTGCAGAAAGCCGCCCTCGACGGCCAGCGTGACCGGCGCATCCGCGCGCTGGGCCCCCGCGCTGGCAGGCCGGGCGAGCAGGGCGCCCAGGGCCAGAACCGCCAAGGAAGCCCGCTGGATGCGCCCCGCTGTCATGCCTTCAGGATACCCCAAGACCGCTCCCGAGGCCGGCCGCGGTCCACCCGCCCGCGCACGGGTCACGTCTTTGGTTGACTTGCGAGGCCAATTGGCCCAAAAAACGCGGTCCCTCGCCGCAGTCCAAGTCGAGTCCAGGAGTCGCACGTGAGCCAGAAGCAGGAACTGAAGCAGCTCAAGCAGCCGGATGAATTCCAGGTCGTCGCCGGTCAGGCGATGGAGTGGCTCATCAGCAACAAGAACCTGGTCCTGGGCGTGCTGGGCGCGTTCGCAGCCGTGGTCCTCGGCCTCTGGGCGCTCTCGACGTACAACGAGTCGCAGGAGGCGAAGGCGGGCGCGTCGCTGGCCTCGGCGCTCGAGATCGCCAGCCGGCCCATCAAGGGCGAGGGAACCATCCCCGCGGGCCAGGAGTGGTTCGACAACAAGGAGGGCCGCGACCTCGCGACGGCGGCTGCGCTGGAGAAGACGCGCTCCACGTTCCCCGGGTCGAACGCGGCGCGCACCGCGGCGGCGCAGCTCGGCTTCCTCAAGCTGCGCATGGGCGACGCGGCCACGGCGGTGACGATGTTCACCGAGTTCCTCGACAAGGCGCCCAAGGACGATTCGCTGCGCTCCAACGTGGTCCTGGCGCTGGGCACCGCGCAGGAGAAGCTGGGCAAGTTCGACGACGCCAAGGCGACGTACGCCAAGCTGACCGAGCTGGGGCTGCCGGAGCAGGCCGAGTATCAGACCGCGCGCCTGCTGCTCGTGCAGGGCAAGCCCGAGGCCAAGGAGGCGCTGGAGAAGGTGGCCAAGGACTATCCGAAGGACGGCGTCGCCATGGACGCGCAGCGCCGCCTCGAGCTGGCCGCGCTGCCGCCGCCTCCGCCGCCTGGCGCCACGCCCGCCCCTGAGACGCCCGCGACGCCGGCCCCGGCGCCCAAGGGCAAGGCCGCTCCGAAGGCTCCCGCCGCGCCTGCCTCCAAGGCGAAGGCCGCAGCGAAGAAGGGCTAGCCGATGCTGCTGGCGGCGCTCCTCCTCGCGTTCAGCTCCTGGCCAGGCGCCAACGCGCTGCGCCCCGCCGAGGCCAGGTCGACGGTGAACGATCGGGCGCTCTTCCCGGCGCACACGCAGCAGCTCGTCGACATCGACCACCAGGAGTTCAACAGCAGCGAGACGGCGACGCCCGTGTTCGACGCCGCGCAGACGCGCGTCTACATCACGCTGCGCGACGGCCGCCTGCGCTGTGTCGTGCGCGAGAAGGACCGCGACCGCGTGCAGTGGCAGTGGCAGGCCCCCGGCGCCATGCTGCCGGGGCCGCCGCGCGATGCGCGCACCCACTCGGAGACGCTCTTCGTGCCCTCGGCGGACGGCTTCCTCACCGCGCTCAACCGCTTCACCGGCGAGGTCCGCTGGCAGACGGAGCTCAAGGAAGAGCTGACCACCACGCCGTCGATCTTCGTCGAGAAGTTGCCAGCCGACGCCAGCGCGGAGCAGCGCGAGAACCAGAAGCGCATCCTCTTCGTGATGTCGTCCGAGGACGCGGTCACGGCGGTCGACGCGAAGACGGGCAAGAGCCTGTGGAAGGTGCGCCGCGAGCGGCCGGCGGGCTTCACGCTGCGCGGCAACGCCCGGGTGCAGGTCGCGCACGGCCTCGTCTACGCGGCCTACAGCGATGGCTCGGTGGTGGCGCTCAAGCCCACCGACGGCGCCGCGCGCTGGATCCGCAACCTCAGCGGCAGCGGTGACTACCTCGACGTCGACGGGCTGGCGGCGCCCGAGGACGACCTCTGGATCTACGCGGCCAGCGCCAAGGAGGGCGTGTTCGCGCTCGACGCCCAGACGGGCGATGTGGTCTGGAACGCCGCGCTCCCGGGCGCCAACCACGTGCTGGTCGAGGGCTCGCACGTCTACGCGACCGGCAAAGCCGCCATCGTCTCGCTCCAACGGCGCAACGGGAAGCTCGCGTGGACCACCAAGCTCGGCGGCGACCGCTTCGCCACCCAGCCGGTGTCGGTGAACGGGCTCCTGCTCGTCTCCGAGGACCGCGGCGCGCTCCTCGCGCTGGACGCGTCCACGGGCCGGCCGCGCAGCGCCTTCAATCCGGGCAGCGGGTTCTCCATGCCCGTGCTCGCCGTGCCCGGCGTCGCCTTCGCCATCTCCAACGAGGGCATGTGGGTCGAGCTGGGGTTGCTCCCGTGACCACCGCCCCACTGCGCCAGGTGCGCGTGGTGGCCGCGGTGATCGAACACGAGGGCAAGCTCCTCCTCTCGCGCCGCAAGGACAAGGGCGAGCGCGCGGGTCTGTGGGAGTTCCCGGGCGGCAAGATCGAGGCGGGCGAGACGGAGGAGGCCGCGCTGGTCCGCGAGCTGCGCGAGGAGCTCGACGTCGAGGCCACGGTGGGCGCGTTCGTCGAGCGGCTGACGCACGAGTATCCCGACGTGCGCGTGGAGCTCATCCTCTATCGCGCCACGGTGCCGCTCGGCGCAGAGCCCAAGGCGCTCTCGGCCGCCGAGGTCGCGTGGGTGCCGAAGCCGCGCCTGCTCGAGCTCCCGTTCTGCGAGGCCGACATCCCCATCCTCGGCCGCATCGCGCGCGAATGATCAGCGCGTCGTTCCGGCACCTCACCGGCATCGGGGCCATGCGCGAGCGTCAGCTCTGGCAGCAGGGCGTCCACGCCTGGACGCAGCTCCCGGACGGGCCGATCCTGGCGCCCGCGCTCGACACCCGGCTGCGCGAGGGCGCGGCCATCTCGCGCGCGTGGCTGGAGGGCCGCGCCTGGCACGAGTTCGCGCTGCGGCTCCCCGAGACCGAGCACTGGCGCTTGTTGCCGCAGCTCCTGGACCACCAGCTCGCGCCGCCGATGGAGCGCGCGTTCGAGGTGGGCGCGCTGGGCTTCGTCGACATCGAGACCGCGCCCGTGGGCACCGGCACCGAGCAGGCCGTGACCGTCATCGGCGTCCTGGATGCGCGCGGCGCGCACTGCTACCTGGCGGGCACGGACCTCGATCAGTTCCCCGAGCGCACCCGCGGCTGGCAGGGCATCGTCACCTTCAACGGCGCGAGCTTCGACCTGCCCATCCTCTGCCGCGCGTTCCCTCGCTGGGAGCCGCCGGCCGCACACATCGACCTGCGCCACCTCTGCGCGCGCGTGGGCCTCAAGGGCGGCCTCAAGGACATCGAGCGCGTGCTCGGCTTCATCCGGCCGCCCGAGGTGTCCGGCCTCACCGGCGAGGACGCGAGCTGGCTCTGGCACGCGCAGCGCCGCGGCGACAGGCGGGCCCTGGCGCGGCTCATCGCCTACAACCTGGCGGACGTGGCGCACTTGAAGCCGCTGCTCGAGCGCGCGTACAACCGGGCGCTGAAGCGAACGGGGATGCCCGCGCAGCCGATCGCGGAGAGCGCGCGCGGAGAGCTGCTCTTC